>NZ_CP019288.1:303750-607500 GCF_009901525.1 Kordia antarctica | reverse complement strand
AACTCCATATTATGACGGATTAAAGTTTCATAGAGTAATTCCAGATTTTATGGTTCAAGGTGGTTGTCCATTAGGAACAGGAACTGGTGGTCCAGGACATAATTTTGACGACGAAATTCATCCAGAATTAACACATAATGAGCCTGGTGTATTGTCTATGGCAAATGCTGGACCTGGAACGAATGGAAGTCAATTCTTCATCACACACATTCCAACACCTTGGTTAGACGGAAAACATACTGTTTTTGGAAATGTTTTTCATGGACAAGAAGTTGTTGATGCTATTGCACAAGGAGATACCGTTGAGAAAGTTGAAATTATCCGTGTTGGAGCTGAAGCTGAAGCATTTAATGCAGTAGAAGCGTTTCTGTTATTTAATGGTGCAAAAGCTACTCGCCTTAAAGCATCTAAAGAAAAGGAAGAAAAAGAATTAGAAGAAATTGCAACTGGTTTTGATAAAACTGAAAGCGGATTACGATATAAAATTATTCAAAGAGGAGAAGGAACGCAAGCAGAAGCTGGAAAAACGGTTTCTGTACACTATAAAGGAATGTTTCCTGATGGTGGCATTTTTGATTCTTCTTACAAATCAAACAAACCAATCGATTTTCCATTAGGACAAGGAAATGTTATTGCAGGATGGGATGAAGGAATCGCTCTACTGAAAGTAGGCGATAAGGCACGTTTTGTAGTTCCTCCACATTTAGCATATGGCGAAAGAGGCGCTGGAGGCGTTATTCCACCAAACGCAACGTTAATGTTCGATGTAGAACTAATGGATGTAAAATAAATAATACCAAAACGCTCTGAAAATCTCAGAGCGTTTTTTTATACAACTATATATACTGTGGATTTAGAAAAATTAAAATACCCAATCGGGAAACTGCAAATTCCGGCTATTATTGCTGCTGAACAGATCTCAGATTGGATTGCAATTTTAGAAAATTTCCCCAAACGATTAGAAAGTTTAGTGGTAAATCTTACGTCTGCACAATTGAATACATCATATCGTCCAAAAGGTTGGACAATTCGTCAAGTAATTCATCACATTGCAGATAGTCATCACAATAGTTATACGCGTTTTAAATGGACGTTAACAGAAGACAAACCAATAATCAAAGTCTATTATGAAGATCGTTGGGCAGAATTATTTGATAGTAAAATGGCGCCAATTATACTTTCGCTAGACTCTATAAAAGCGTTGCACGCAAAATGGACGTATTTTTTAAAAGGTTTGAATACTTCCGATTTAGAACAAGTTTTTATTCATCCAGACGGAAATGAAAAAGTAAGTCTCAAAGAAAATATTGGAATCTATGCTTGGCATTGCAATCATCATTATGCACATATTGAACAATTAATGATTCGTGAAGGTTGGAAATAGAGAAATGTTAAGTTATGAATGTTGAATGTTGAATTTTAAATTATTTCTCGATACAATTTTCTACGAAAATCACTCCTTTAGACTTGTATAGTTATATTTAACAAAACAAAAGAGCAGAACTTAAGTACACTATAATCACTCAGAATTCACAAATTCATTATTCGATTCAGACTTAAGTTCGTTCTTTCATCAGCAATCTCAAATAGAAATTCGGGATTTAAAGCCCATTATCAAGGAGTTGAGTTATTGATGAATTGCTCTTTATCAAAGTCAAACAAAGTTATGAAAAGTATTTATGTAGGGATTGATATTAGTAAGAAAACTTTAGACATTTGTCTTATTGATCAAGGATTAGAATCCTATTTTAAGATTACTAATACCATTAAAAGTGTTGCTAAATTTTTCAAAGGTTTAGCTGAAAAACAGGTTCAATTTTTTGTAGCAATGGAAAATACAGGTCATTATAACTATAATCTTTATGAAGTATTGAAGTGCTATTCATTTAAAGTATATGTTGTAGATTCAAGACATGTTAAGAAAAGTATAGGGTTAGCTCGTGGAAAAAATGATAAAGTTGATGCCAAGCGAATTGCTATTTTTATAGAAAGAAATCATCAAGATTTTCAATGTTGGAAACCAGCTAGTAAGCAAGTACAAGCTATTAAAATTTTATTAAGTCAAAGACGTCATAAAGTCAAAGCCAGACAAGGTTTGAAGCAACAAAATAAAGAACTCAAAATAATGAAAGACCTTGCTTGTGTTAAAAAAATTATTAGTATCAATATGGAACAAATCAAACAGCTTACCAGCCATATAAAAACATTAGAAAAATTAATTGAGTTAGAAATTAAAGAAGATAAAGAACTCCATCAAAATATAAAACGAATCAAAACAGTACCAGGTATAGGACCTATAAGCGCTTGGTCTTTAGTGGTAAAAACAGAAGGTTTTACACGATTAACCGATCCAAGAAAACTTGCTTGTTTCACTGGTGTTGTACCTTTTGAACAACAAAGTGGCACTAGTTTAAAAACCAAACCAAGAGTCTCTAAGATGGCAGATAAACAACTCAAATGTGTATTACAAATGGCAGCGATGAGAGCTGTGAGAATGGAAAATGATTTACAAAAATTCTATCTTAGAAAAGTCAAAGAAGGAAAAAATAAAATGAGTGTATTAAATGCAGTTCGCAATAAACTAATACATATTACAATGGCACTAATAAAAAATCAAACTTTTTACCAAAATCGTTTGCAAATGTCATAGAAATCGAAATGACAATTAATAGCAATCAAAATAGTAATTTCTCATAAACTCATAAACTCATAAACTTTTCACACTGAGCGAAGTCGAAGTGCATAACTCATAGCTAAAACCACTTAATTCCACAACCAATACTCGGTTTCTGAACTTCCGATATTTTTTCTCCTTTCAGTAATGTATCTAAAGCTTCGCGCATAGCTGTTCCTGTAACTGGAATTCCATTATTTGGTCGCGAATTGTCTAGTTGTCCTCTGTAAGCTAACGTTAATTCTTCTTCAAAAATATAAAAATCGGGCGTGCAAGCTGCATCATATTTTTTGGCAACTTCCTGTGTTTCATCATACAAATACACAAAAGGGAATTTTTGCTTTTCAGCATTTTTCTTCATCAAATCAGGCGAATCAGCTGGATAATTGGCTACATCATTGCTCGAAATTGCAATAAAACCAATTCCTTTCGACATAAAATCATTCGCCAATTTCACAATTCCTTCATTTACATGAATTACAAACGGGCAATGATTACAAATAAACATAATAACTGTTCCTTTAGTTCCTTTTTCATCGTGTAAAGAAATAGTTGTATCTGAAATTGTATCAATTAATGAAAAATCGGGAGCTTTTGTGCCAAGCGGAAGCATATTTGAAGGTGTAAGTGCCATTTGATTTATAGTTTTTAATGTTTAAATTTACTCAAAAAAATAGAATGGAAGCCTTAAGTTGGAACGATTTTGAAAAAGTAGACATGCGTATTGGAACAATTATCGAAGCAACTGATTTTCCAAAAGCCAGAAAACCAGCGTATCAACTCACAATTGACTTTGGCGAGGAAATCGGTATTCGCACATCTTCTGCGCAAATTACCAAGCGGTATTCCAAAGAAGAATTAATCGGCAAACAAATTATGGCAGTTGTAAACTTTCCAAAGAAGCAAATTGCCAATTTCTTTTCAGAATGTTTACTTATGGGCGCGGTCAATGGCGATGATGTCATTTTAATGCAACCTTCTGCAAAAATTCCAAATGGATTGAAGGTTTCTTAATTCATCATCAGAAGGATTTAAGATACTGTCTAATTCTAAAATTGCTTTAAAATTCAATACAAAAAATCGATAAGAACTTACTCTTTTGGGACAATTAAGATTTTTTAAGCAATGTATTATTTTGTATTTTCGTAAAAAACACAACATGAACGAAACAATTCCTAGAGAAGTCTTTTCTTTTTTTAATAGACTCAGCAAAAATAACAATAGAGAATGGTTTACAGAAAATAAAAAAGAGTTCAAAGAAATTGAGAATGAAGTAAAACAATTTTACAATCAACTTTCTGAACATTTGAACAAACACGATAAAATTGATAAAGTAAAAATTTTTCGTGTGTATCGTGATGTACGATTTTCTAAAGATAAAACTCCATATAAAACACATTTTGGCGGAAGCTTTCATAGATTGAAACCTGCATTACGTGGCGGTTATTATGTTCATATTCAGCCAAATAATGAATCGTTTATAGCTACTGGATTTTGGGAACCAACAAAAGAAGATTTATTAAGAATTCGCAAAGAATTTGAAACGGATTCAGCAGAAATTAGAAAAATTCTTGCTAAAAAATCATTCAATACTATTTGGGGAGAATTTGTTGGAGATGAAGTGAAATCAGCTCCAAGAGGATTTAGCAAAGAAGATGCAAATATTGATTTAATCAAAAAGAAGCAATTTATTTTTACCAAAAAATTTACGGATAAAGAAGTGACTTCTCCAGAATTTATGGAAGAAGTAGATAAAGCATTCAAAGCAATTCGCCCATTTTTTAACTACATGAGCGAAGTGCTAACTACTGATTTAAATGGTGTTTCATTGTTGGGATAAAGCAAATGATATAAGGTAAGGATAAGAGGTAATTGAAGGGAAATTATTAATGAAAACTAATTAATTTCAGCCTTAATTTCTGAAACTGTTTTGTTTGAAAATTGATTAAGATCATTTAATACATCATCTAACATGGTGATATAATTTTCGTCATTACTAACATTTTTTAATTTTGCAATGATGTTTTGAAACAATAGTTTTTCTTCATTATCAATGAAATAATTGCTATCAATATTAAATGTATAATCAACAATTTTTTCTAGAATAAGCGTTTTCAAACCTTTTAATTTTTTTCAATTCTATTTTGAACATTTTTGTAAACTACTAAGTTTTTTTTAAAATTAGCTTTTCCTTTTTTTTGCTTTATATTTTCATTGAAGATAATCAAAACAGTAGTGTAATCTGTATTGAAAATTTTAGAACAGTCATAAGTATCATTGAATGAAAAATAATCCACAAAAGAAGTTAATGATGCAATTTTTCGTATAGCATTATTCTGATAATCAAATACTTCTGTTTTCAAATATTCATCGCTTTTATAATGAACTTGAACGCCTAAAATATTATCCGAGAGCAGTTTTACATCTTTTGTATTGAATATAGTATCAGTATAGAACGTTATAGTTTGAATGTCGTCAGTACTATAAGAGAAACGAATATCATAAAGACCTTTCGGAAGAAGGTTAAGATGTTTTAAGGAATCGTCAGCGATATATAATTGATACGATTTTTCATCATTAGAATTGTCAGAAGAGCCAAGCCAATACTTAAAATTCAAGTTGTTTTCTCCCAACATAACTTTTCGCAAACCATCAGGCATTTTTTTATCGTCTTTGTAGTTGTGATCACAGGCAACAATAAAGAGGAGAATCACACTAAGTGTAAATAAAATCTTCCAATAATTCATAAGCACTTCCTGAAAATATGATAAAATCATATAAATATATAGAAAATATACTACAAAATAATTAAATTTTAAGAAAGATTATACAATCTCATTTACACAACATCACTAAATAACACTTCTTTGTCAAACAAAAGCACGTGATCTTTTAAACGTTCTGTAACAATATTCATCATGCGTTTGTTTAAAGAAGACGAATTTTCGATGTATAAATGATATTCTTCCAATGTAAATTGACCAATAATCATTCCTTTGACAGAATTGCGAAACTTCATATCTTTCTGAATCGCATTTTCAATATATAACAAGCGTTTTTCAAGTGACAAACCGTGAAATACACTTTTATGTTTCTTGATATAATTACGAAAAGCAGCAATTAATAAAGGACTTTGAAGCTTAATTACAGGACGCAATGTAGCGTTTTGAAAGCGCTCATCAGTAGACATATTTTCAGAAATTAACTTTTGGGAAAGTTGTGGTCTTGCTTTGACCAAATCGTTTTCTCTATCGTTCATGACAAAAAGTTTTATTAAAATTAGAAATAATAAGCTTGGTAATGAACAGGTTATGAACAACTTGTTAACCGATTTATTAACAGGATTAAAATATAAAAATTAAATATATGCTCTGTAAGAAATCCTTATTTTTATGCTTTAAAAAACAAACGCATGCAATTTGGAAAAGTAACCAATCCTGAGAACATAGATTTTACATTACCCGAAAACCATCCAGAAACGGAAGTCGTTTTACAAACGTATAAAAACGACGCAACTCCTTCTATATATGTTGGTTGCGCCAAATGGAACAAACAAGATTTAAAAGGTTTCTATCCACGCGGAACGAAAGATGAATTACAATATTATGCTTCGCAATTCAATTCGATAGAATTAAACGCCACATTTTACCGAATGTTTCCAGCAGCGCAATTTGAAAAATGGCGCGATAAAACACCTCAAGGTTTTAAGTTTTTTCCAAAAATCACACAAGAAATAAGCCATTGGAAACGCTTGCAAGCGACGGAAGCAATTGTAGATCAATACATTTTTAACGCAACACATTTACAAGAAAAACTAGGAACAATCTTTTTACAAATGCATTCTAATTTTTCGCCAAAAGATTTTGATCGCGTAGTACAATTTGCTGAATTTTGGCCAAAAGAAGTTCCGTTAGCAATGGAATTTAGACATACAGATTGGTATAATGATGAAAAAGTGGCGAACGAATTATATCATCTATTACAAGAAAATAACATTGCCAATATTCTCGTAGATACGGCTGGAAGACGCGATATTATGCATATGCGTATGACAAATAATGAAGCGTTTATAAGATATGTTGGTGCCAATCATGAAAGCGATTATGCACGTTTGGACGATTGGGTTGATCGTTTGGAACAATGGATTGATTTTGGTTTACAAAAAATTCACTTTTTCATTCATCAAAATCTGGAAGTAGAATCTCCATTATTATCAGCATATTTTACAAAAAAACTAAATGAACGTTTGCAAGTAAATTTGACAATACCAAAAACCATAACAAAACCTCAAAAACCGGAAACATTGTTTTAAATTACTGTTGTCCTATTAAAGATAAGAGACCGCTTACTTCGACTTCGCTCGGCACAATCCGCTGTTAGATTATAGAACAAAGACAAATTAGTAACAGACTGAAAAACAGCGTTCATAATTATATATATAACCTGTTGTGCGTTTTGATAAAATTCGTCAATTCGAGTGAATTTTACGATTGAAAATGAGTAAAATTTGTATCGAGAATAGAATTTTTCACACTAAAAAGGTTCTCGGTAAAATTTTTCGTGCCTCAAAATCACTCGAACTGACGCTTCATTATACTTTTGAATTTAAAATGCACAACCGATATATATCTTATATCTACAAAATATTCAAATAGAGCCAATTGAAAAGTCTATGATCTTATTTCTATCAGCGTAGCGGTCTTATATCTTTTAAGAGACACTAATGATAAATTCTACCAAAAGCAACATAAAGAAACTCTATTCAAAATCTACAAATAGGAGTGAAGCAAAGTGTACTTTTACAAAAAATAAGTTATGAGATTTCACACACGAAAATGGGTTAAACCCGAAGACTTAAATCCTAATGGAACATTATTTGGTGGACGATTGTTAGCTTGGATAGATGAAGAAGCGGCGTTATATGCCATTATTCAACTTGAAAACCCAAAAGTGGTAACGAAATTTATATCAGAAATTGATTTCAAAAGTTCGGCTAAAAAAGGAGACATTGTAGAAATAGGAATAGAAGTGGTAAAATTTGGGAGATCTTCCATTACACTAAAATCTGAAGTTCGAAATAAAATGACTCGCGAAACCATTCTTACGGTTGATAATATTGTCATGGTAAACCTTGATAAAAACGGAAATGCCTTACCACACGGAAAACAAGAAATTGAATTTGTAAAAGATCGATTAGATTCGGATGAAGATTAACTCTATATAGTCACAATATAGCACCAACTTAAAAGAGAAACGTACAGTTTCTCTTTTTTTGTTTACGAATATGATAAAATTATCTCTTGTTTGATTGAAAAAAAAATCGAAATTCAGTTAAAAAACTAAGAAAATTATATTTATATAAAAAATAATTTCTTACAAAAAAATAAAAGTAGTAGGTTTGTAATTCAGCAATGCTAAAAAAACTGTAACAAGTTTTTATGAGCCTGATTCTAAATTGGGCTCTTTTTTTTACATGAAATAGAAAAAACTTTCTCAAATTAATTTGCTGTTTAGTTAATTTTTAAATACAGATTGATTTGACTCAAATATATTGACAAGGTAACGTCCTTTATTTCAACAATTAAAGACGTTTTTGTATCTGAACTATAAATTTATTTCTACTTAAAAACCCTTTTGACGAAAATTTATACACTTCATCGCAATTTCAAGTTTTTTGATCTTCATACTTTTTTATAAAGTAAGAATAGTTGTACTCTTGCACTGTTAATATCAAAATTGACAAAAATATTCCCCCCTAAAACCCGAAAGAGAGCTCCGTGCTCTCTTTCTTTTTTTATAGCTTTTTGAATAGCATCAAAAAGAAATTAACAAATGCATTGTTAAGAAAAATAGTTTCGAATCTGACTTAGAATACTTAATTATGCACTCCGAAAGTATTCCCCGATATGAAAGTACTACAAACAATTCCTGTATATAATAGAAAAAGTAAACGTGTTACAAGTCTTAAAACTGATGATTTCCAGATAATTAAAAATGAAGATGAAGAGTTTTTTGATGTGCAAGGTGATTTTGTTATCATAAAAGATCGTTTTTTCAGAGCGCCACATTTAGTAAAACCTTGGACTTTTTGGATAGAAAATGGCAAACCACAAGTTGCGCCAACAAAAGATATACAACATACAAAAGTACTTTTTACAGTTGAAGCGCCCGATAAAAACGAGTTTGACTATAAAAATGAATTTAGAGCAACAAATCCGCTTACAGGTTATTTTCAAAGTTTCAAAGCTGGATTCTTGGAATTAATGGCGCAAATTGCTTCAAGCGAAATTTCTAATTTTGAAGTAACATTTTACACGTTAGTTCCGTATCAAACTTCATTACATTACTTATTAGGAAAGAGAGGAAGCAACCAAACACGTTTAAATTTTTGGTTTTATGGTTGGATCAATCTAAAATATAGAAATGATTTCATGAATTACCTAAAACGACATACGTTTGACTATTACATTAACGGAAGTACACGCGCTTTTAAGGGAATTATTTCGCAAGAACTTTCTCGTGTAATTAATGTTGAATACCAAGTACATCATCCAAATAGTGGTTTCTGGAAACGAAAAAACATCAACCTAGGAATCAAAAAAATAATTCATTTAGAATTGACAGCAATTGCTTGGACATAAGCTATTATAAGTTGGAATGATAATTGTATGTTAACATCTAAAATTGTCATTAAAAAAAACGTACTATTGTAGTACATATTTGCAATGTACCTTAAATCAAAAATGGTGTCTTCTAGCTATATAAAAACAAAAATTCGTATTACTATCGCGTTAATCCTAATTGGAATGCTATCTGCGTATGCGCAAAAAGATACGACGAAGACTAAAACAACGGATGTAGATATTACAAAAGGACGCATTAAATTACCATTTCCAAAACCTGAAGAGCCATTAAAACAGCAAAAGAATTCTCCAAACTTCATGGAATTCAAAACGCCGAGTTTGTTGACAAAAAAGCGTACAAGCTTGATAAAATTGCCTGAATCGAATCTAACTTCTTTAAAAGAAGAAAAAGAAATCCAATTTGTTGGGCAAGAGCAATTCGTAACGCGCAACAAAGAATTTGAACGCAAACTGAATAACAAAGACAAAGAAATTCGTCCAGAATACAAAGTAGAGCAGTACTTAGGCGATTTTAGAAGCAACGGAAAATTCGTAGAAATTGTGTGTAGAGATCATGAATTTGTCGATGGTGATAGAGTTCGTGTCTTTGTAAATGATGTCATTGTAGCAGATAACATTCGATTGGAAGCTGCATACAAAAAAATAAATGTAACCTTAGAAAAAGGATTTAACAAAATAGACTTTCAGGCGTTGAATCAAGGTTCATCTGGACCAAATACAGCCGAATTCCGTGTATATAACGACAAAGGCGAACTCATTTCTGCAAACGAATGGAACTTAACCACAGGTGTTAAAGCGACAATGATTATTGTAAAAGAGTAAATCGTACATTGAGCGGAGTCGAAATGTAGATTGTTGGACTTCTTAGATTTTGTCATTCCTGCGTAGGCAGGAATCTACTTTAAACTAAAATCTCGTTAATTTACGTATATTTGTTAGCATAACACCTCAGTATTATGGGAGCAATAGAGCTTAGAGACAAACTCATCAAACAATTTGAAATCTTCATCCAAGATGAATCTAAACTTGTCACACTAGACGGTGTTTTTGATTCTATGAATGTAAGTCCAAGTGATTCCAATACTAATTCACTTATTCCTGAACAACACTACAAAGTTGTGGAAGTTCGTCGAGATAAACGATTAAATAGTGAGACTCAAGGAAAAAATTGGGACGATGTAAAACTCGAATTGAAAAAAAAGTATGGATTTTGAGTTAAAGCTTACCTTAGATGTAGAAGCTCAAATAGAAATTGAAAAAGCTATTGAATATTATGAAACACTACAAGAAGGTTTAGGTCGTGAATTCTATTACTATTTAGAAGGTTATTTCAAAACATTACAACTTGGCAACGTCTTTTTTCAAATAAAACGCAAACCAGTCTTTAGAGAATTGGCGCTCAAACGCTTTCCTTATGTAATTATATATGAGCATATTGAAGATGAAATCTACATTTATTCAGTATTCAATACACAACAGAATCCGAAGAAGAAAAAGCGGCATTAAACTCGACTTCTTAGATTTTTTCATTCCTGCGTAGGCAGGAATCTACTTTAAATCAAAACGTCAATTCGAGTAGATTTATATCGTGAATACTTAAAACTCCTCCGTAAATCTCAATTCGTAAACACTTTCAAACCATATCACAGCATTTTAAATTTTCTAGAAATCTATAAAAATATTTTGCGCTTTACAAAATGTAAAGTATATTTGACATAACATAAAGCAAACTTGTCAATTAAATTATATATTATGACTAAAGAAAAATCTTGTGATAGAGACAAAAAACTATTTGAAAAATTTAAAAACTTTGGATTGCCGTATTCCTTTAAAAAAATAGGAATCGCAATCATTTTACTTTCAATACTCACTATAATTATTGCAAAAACGGCAGATTTTACAAATCCTACACTAAAGTTTGCAATGAAACGAATCATGTTAATCGGATTATTAGTAATTGCATTGGCTAGAGAAAAAATAGAAGACGAGCGAATTCTGACAATGCGCGGACAAGCATTTTCTATGGCGTTTATTGCCGGCGTTGTATATACATTGATTCAACCATTGGTAAATTATATTGCTGATTTATTTGTTAAAGACGACAAAGGACCATTAACTGACCTTGGCGATTTTCAAATACTATGGTTTTTATTAACGATGTATTTATTGTTTTTCTACATGTTAAAAAGAAAGTCGTAATGAGGAATCGAATCAAAATAGAACGCGCCATTTTAGACATTACACAAGATGATTTAGCCAAGAAAATAGGCGTTTCAAGGCAAACGATAAATTCTATTGAAAAAGGTCGTTATGTGCCATCAACAGTATTAGCGCTGAAATTGAGTACTGTTTTTAACAAATCAATTGGTGAATTTTTCTTTTTAGAAGAAACAGATTAATTAATTTAATTTTCTGTTGAAATACTATAAATATTGATGGTTTGTACTTTTCCTTTTAGTAACAAATCATTAATTCTTTTTGTCGTAAAAATTTTGCGAAGTTTCATCTCTTGCAATAAAGATTCAGAAATCAACACATTTGCATTAAACGTATTGCATTCTGCCTGAATTCTGGCTGTCGTATTAATAACATCGCCATGATATGCAAGTTCTTTTTTAATGCTACCAACTTCGGCTACCATTAACGTTCCGCCGTGAATTCCAGCTTTAAACTCAGGAATCAAACCGTATTTCTCTTGATAATGATTCCTTCGAGTATTTAATCTTTTTTGAAAAGTAAAGTACAACTGCACTGCATTATTTCGTTTGATACCGCGTTCATACGTCCAACTCAACACAGCTTCATCTCCAACATATTGATAAATTTCGGCATCATACCTTTGAACAATCGAATTCAAATCATAAAAACAATCTTGAATCAACTGACTATATGTATAATGTCCTAAATTTTCAGCAATTGTAGTAGAAGATTTCAAATCTAAAAACATAAAAATTCGTTTCTCTTCTTGTGGTTTGCGATATTTTCCGAGCAGCATATTAATAAATACACCGCGACCAAATTTCTCGTTTGCAATCTTAATAAATGAAAACACTAAAGACGCTACAATAAAAAACACTACAATTGTCCAAAACGTCTTATTAGTATACCACCAATCATTTCCAGTTTCCGTAGAATCATCCAAAATGTAACCCGTATAATCAACCACGAAAGAAACCAATACTACCAACAATATCAAATAAATAACCGTTTTAGCAAAAATGACAATACCAAGTGAGAGACTTTTAGATAAAAATCGATCAAACAAAAACTCAATAGCAGCATAAAAAATACCAAATGGAATTGAAACTAACGATACAAAAGCTAGCAAATCAGTTAGTGCTAATCTATACTTTGGAAGTACGCTCACACCTTTTTCTTCAAAAACACCGAAATAGCGAATCACTATTAGAAAACTAAATGCTAACATCCAAAATCCAATAGATTGCAAGGTAAATAATAAGTACTGTCGGAATGTTCTGCTCATAAAATGCAAAATACTAAAAGTAAATTACAAATATTGTGTTTGATTCTGTATTTTAGAGATAAATTAAAAAACCGATTCATGAAAAATTTCCTTACTCTTATAATTGTATCAATGTGTTTCTTCGCTTGCAAAAGTGAAAAAAAAGAAGTTGATAAAACACCTGAAAAAGAAAACGTAGAAGTTATTTTAATACCTAAACTATTACACGAAGTAAATGGTTTAACACATTGTGAATCTGTTGTATATGACAAAAAAAGAAATGTATTATACGCTTCTCTAATTGGCAACAGAGAAAAAGGAGACGGAAGCATTGCTAAAATTTCACTTGACGGAAAAATTATCGATTCTATATTTATTTCTGGTTTAAATGATCCGAAAGGAATTGCCATTACAGGCGATAAATTATATGTCAGTGACCAATTAAATTTAGTAGAAGCTGATTTAAACACAGGAAAAATAATCAAAACTTATACGAATGATGCAACTTTATTTTTGAACGATGTAGAAATTGGAGAACACGGAGCAGTATATGTTTCTGACACCTCTAAATCTTCAATTTTCGTCTTAACTCCTGATGGAATCTTTTCAGAATGGCTAAATTCCAATGATTTAGAACATCCAAATGGACTCTTAAAAGTTGGCAATGAAATGTATGTTGCCGCTTGGGGAAATGTGATTGGAGAAGGAGACGACAAAAAGCAAAGCGGAAACTTCTTAAAAGTGAACATGGAAACCAAAGAAATAGTAAAGGTTTCAAAAGACACACTCGGAAACCTTGATGGCGTTCAAATCTATGACAAAGACAATTTCCTTATTTCTGCTTGGAATACAGGAAAAATCATGAAAATAAACACAAATGGCGACGTAGAAAATATTTTAACTGTTGGTAGAAGTGTTGGCGATATATTATACATTCCTGAGAAAAAACTCTTGGCGTTACCGATGAACATTCAAAGTCAATTATTGATTTATGAATTTCAAGAAGCTGGAAAGTAGATTTTTAGACGCGCTTCGCTTTTAATATCGCTTCGCTCAATTCAATGATTTAAAAATTCAATGATTCAACGTTTTTTATTGACACTATTTTTTGATTTTAAGACACAATGTGCAAGTCAGCATATTCTTTTGTAAATAAGTTGATAGCTTTCAAATCCTCAATCAAAAAGTTCGACTTTGGAAACTTTGGGGTTGGACTCGCTTTGCTCTTAGAAACGGCTTTGCCTTTGGTATCGCTTACGCTCTTAGTATTTTGGTATGTGAATTTTTCACATAATGTAATAAACTCTTAAACCTTTAAACTAAAATCGCTTACGCCCTTAGTATTTTGACATGTGAATTATTTACACAATGTAATAAACTCATAAACCTTTAAACTCATAAACTACCAAACTCATAAACTTCTATTTAATTCTTCAATCTTTTAATCTTTCAATAATTCAACAATTTAATCTTTCAATTCATTCAAATAACTGTATTTTTGCACCATGTCAAAATCCATTAAAAATCAACGTGAAATTCTAGCAAAATTGGGCATTACTACGCTCAATGAAATGCAGGAAGAAGCGAAACTAGCGATTAGTTCGCATCCAAATACAATTCTGTTATCGCCAACAGGAACAGGAAAAACATTGGCGTTTTTATTGCCTATTCTTGAAGAATTAGATCCTAAAAACGAAGAAGTTCAAGTCATTATTTTAGCGCCTTCGCGCGAATTAGCAATTCAGATAGCGCAAGTAACACGCGATATGGGAACAGGTTTCAAAACCAATGAAGTATATGGTGGACGAAATTTCTCAAAAGATAAAGTCGATTTAAAACATCGTCCAGCAATCCTAGTTGGAACGCCTGGAAGAGTTGCCGACCACTTACGAAGAGAAACGTTTTCTACCAAAGAAATCAAAACGTTAGTCTTGGACGAATTTGACAAATCGTTAGAAGTTGGTTTTGAAGATGAAATGAAAGACATCATTTCGTTATTGCCAAATCTTGAAAAACGTATATTAACGTCTGCAACGAAAGACATGGAAATTCCAAGATTTGTTGGCATGCGAAATCCATTGTTGATTAATTACTTAGGCGAAAAAATTGCGAAATTAAAAGTAAAACGCATTCTTTCTCCATCAAAAGATAAATTGGATACGTTATTAAATACAATCTCTTTAGTAGCGAATCAACCAGGAATTATCTTCTGTAATTTCAAAAATACAATTCAATATGTAAGTGACTTTCTAACGTCAAAAGGCATTCCACATGGTTGTTTTTATGGCGGAATGGAGCAAAAAGAAAGAGAACGCGCATTAATAAAATTCAGAAACGGAACACATCAAATCATCATTGCAACTGATTTAGCAGCAAGAGGAATTGATGTTCCTGAAATAAAATACATCATTCATTACCAATTGCCAATGCGAAGTGAAGAATTTACGCATCGAAACGGACGTACAGCGCGTATGCATGCGGAAGGAACTGCGTTTGTATTGCAATGGCAGAATGAAACGGTTCCGGATTTTATCTCAAATGTAGAAGAAGTTCCTCAAATTTCTTCTGGCGCAAGACCGGAAGCTTCTGGTTGGAAAACATTATTTGTTTCAGGCGGACGAAAAGATAAAATTTCCAAAGGCGACATCGCAGGTTTGTTCATGAAGCAAGGAAAACTGACCAAAGATGAAATCGGTATGATAGAACTTAAAAGCGATTGTGCATTTGTAGCAGTTGCAGCTTCCAAAGCCAAAGAAGTCATCAAACTCGCCTCTGAAACACACTTAAAAAAGAAAAAAGTAAGAATAACGATAATTTAGGCTTCGAGTGCCTCAGTCTACTATGTGAAAATATCTGATAATCATTCTACTAAGTAAAAGTATACGGAGTAGAAGTAAAGATTATTATATTATGAAGCCGTCAGATCGAGTGAATTTGTGAAACAAATCAGTATCGAGATCTACTAGATCAACAAAGTATCATTGCGAAAATTGTTCATTAAGTTTATCAAAATGAACAACTTTCGCAATTTGTTTTATAAATCAAGATTTTGTTTTAATAATAGTAAACTACTTGTTTTTAACGCATTAAATTTCACTTCATTGATAGTTCATAAACCGTCAATGGCTTTCTTTTTAATTTATATTTTTAATTCATTCATTTGAACCATTATTAACTACAAAATATAACATATGAGAACAATGAACCTTACATCGTTAACGCTTAACAAAAAAGTTATTTCTAATTTACAAAATGCAACTATTATTGGTGGTGCAAACAAAACGTATCCACTTACAAAATGTAAACTGGAACCAATAGATACAACTACGACGTTTCAACCAATTCCAAACCCAGACGATGCTTTACCAATATAATCGTTAAAAACAGCTATCAAAATCAATTATTATCTATATTTACAAGCGAACTTCGGTTCGCTTTTTCTGTTTATATTTATAAAACAAGTCTAGTATAGCATGAAACGTATTTGTCAATTCTTATCAATATTAACTGTAACTTTAGTTTGTATTTCAGCGTCCACACAGCAATTGCAAGATGATGATTGTAAATTTGAAGGCAAAAAACTATATGGAAAAATACGTTTCGTAGAAAGTTCAGGCAATGCAGACGTTAAAATCAAGATTGTCAATAGCTTTCCCGATATCAAAGTAAAACTCGTAGAAAACTTCGCAGATGATTGTGGCGAATGGCAAGTAGTAGAATATGGCGAAGATTTAAAAGTCTATGTAGCAGAAAATTTTGCAGACATCAAAGTGAAATTTGTAACTAGCTTTCCTGGAATAGATTAGTTGATTTTTGATTTTTGATTAACGATTAACGATTTTTAATTTTGTCAGTTCGAGCGTGTCACATTGAGCGCAGTCGAAATGCAGTCGAGAACACTTTTGAAATTAGCATCAAATTCAATTCTTCGGAAGAAATAAAAATAAAAACACTACAAATTATTCCTTAAAATCCTTTTCTCTTATATTTGTAAGACAAATGAAAAGCATCAGTCTCATACTCGGAATTTTAATTTTAGCATTGGCGTTAAAACCATGTTCGGACGGTTTTAATACCGAACATGAAAGCGACACTGAAATTGGGTTGGAACACAATCATCAAAATGATCACGATGATTCTTGCGCAATGCTTTGTGTATGTAACTGTTGCGGAATGTTAGTCATAAGTCAAGTTCCGCCAACATTCGTACTACAATCAAAAAAAATAATCTCTACACAAATCAATTCACACTACGAATCACACTACCGATTCGATCTCTTATTTTCCATTTGGCAACCGCCACAATTTTCCGAGCTTACCTAAAACATGCTTCGAGTGCCTCAGCATTCTTTTAGTCAAAAATTTCCAAAGAAACTGACTTTAAAGTGCCTCAGCATTCGAATAAACAAAAGGCAGGACACTGACACTGAGGCTCTCGAAGTGTCGAAGTGTCGAAGTGCCAATTCTCAAACAAACAAAATAAAAATTATGCAAAAACAAATATGGAGCATATTGTTCCTTTTTATACTATGCGGAGTTGTCAACGCACAAAACAATGACATCAATATAAAAGTCTTTTCAGAACACGAAAAAACACCATTACTAGGTGCAACTGTCTTATTTGAAGACTTAGAAAAAGGTGCAATTACAAACCTTGACGGAGTTGCCACCTTCAAAAATATTCCTGATGGAACGCATCATGTAATGATTTCTTTTGTTGGATTTAAAACGATAGAAACCAACGTAACATTGCCAACTTCTAAAGAATTAATTTTCTATATGGAAGAAGAAAAAGGCGAGTTAGATGCTGTTGTGATTGAATCTACTCGTAGTTCACGAACGATTAGAAGAATTCCAACGCGGATCGAATATATCGGTGGCGAAGAATTAGGCGAAAAAAATATGATGAATTCTGCCAATATCTCAATGGTATTGCGTGAAAGTACAGGAATTCAAATGCAGCAAACTTCACTGAGTAGTGGAAATCAAAACATTCGAATTCAAGGTTTGGACGGACGTTACACGCAATTATTACGTGATGGTTTTCCGTTATACGGAGGATTTTCTAGCGGATTGAGCATCATGCAAATTCCACCGTTAGACTTAAAACAATTTGAAATCATCAAAGGAAGTGCATCTACATTATATGGTGGCGGCGCCATTGCTGGTTTGGTAAATTTAGTCTCAAAAACGCCTGATTTTGAACCAGAAATGGACATCATGTTAACGCAAACGCAAGCTTCAGGAACTACGGCAAACGTTTTTTACAGCAAGCGAAATGAAAAATATGGCGTTAGTTTATATGGTTCTAGTAACTTACAAAAAGTATACGACGCTGAAGATGATGGATTTAGCAACTTGCCAGAAATAAAATCATTCTCTTTCAATCCGAAATTCTATTACTATCCATCGGAAGACACAACCTTTTGGATTGGACTAAATGGTACATATGATGATCGAATTGGTGGCGATATAGACAAAATTGAAAATGGCGATAACGGCACAAATCAATACACAGAAGAAAACATTTCGAAGCGTTTAAGCAGTCAAGCAGTATACACGACAAAGCTAGATTCTACTCGAAACTTTACCATCAAAAACAGTATTTCGTACTTTGATCGTGAATTAAATGTACCAAATATGCAATTTAAAGGAAAGCAGATAAATTCCTTTACGGAAGTAGCCTTAAATCACACCAATGAAAAAAATGATTGGACGCTTGGCGCGAATTTATACACGACAAATTTTGATGAAGATGATAGTGCTGCATTGCAACGCGATCAAAACGATGTAACCTTTGGAGCCTTTGTAAACACTACATTTGACTTATCGGAAAAGTGGATTTTAGAAACAGGTTTGCGAACCGATATTGCAGACAGTTGGGGAATTTTTGTTTTGCCAAGAATTTCGTTACTCTACAAAAATGATACAGGGTTTTCGAGCAGATTTGGTGGCGGATTGGGTTATAAGACGCCAGATATCTTTACCGAAGAAGCTGAATTTTTAAACTTTCAAGATGTATTAGGAATTGATAAAAACTCGCTCAAGGCGGAACGTTCGTATGGTTTAAACCTTGATTTTAACTACAAAACAAAGTTATTCAATGACACCGTAGGATTCTCTATAAATCAATTATTTTATGTGACTTCTATTGATGACGGATTGTTGTTAAACTTAAACTCAGACAATTTATTTCAGTTTGAAAATGCTCCTGGAGAAATCTTAAGTAAAGGTGCAGAAACGAATGTAAAATTCTCATACAACGATTTCAAATGGTTCTTTAACTATGCATTAATTGATACAAAACTTCGCTACTTAGCTGGAAATCCTAGAAAACCATTAACTGCAAAACACAATGCAGGAAGCGTAATTATGTACGAAACGAGTACTTGGCGTTTGGGTTACGAAACGTATTATACAGGTTCGCAAGTATTATCAAACGGCACAGAAACTACCGATTTTATTACGATGGGATTCTTAGCAATGCGCAACTTTTCTTGGGGAGGAATTTACACCAACTTCGAAAATTTCACTGATCGAAGACAAAGTCGTTTCTCGTCGTTAGTGCCGCCCACAAACAACAATTCCGACTTTCCAGAAATATACGCACCAACAGACGGATTTATTTTCAGCGTCGGAATCATTATCAAACCATTTGGTAATCATAGTGATCATCATGATTAAGAAGTACTTGTGCTGAGCGGAGTCGAAGTATTGAGATATCAGAATTGAGAACTGAGATGCTTCGCAAGTTCAACTTAGAATTATAGTTTAAAGCCGTTATTCTTTTATAGATAGCGGCTTTTTGCGTCATGCTGAACTTTTACATTGAGCGAAGTTGAAACGTGATTCAGCATCTCCTACTATCGATTCACTATACGTCAGTTCGAGTGAAATTCTGAAAGAATTTTGTATCGAGAACTATTCGGAAATGTCATTGCGAAGGAAGCATTACTGAAGCAATCTGTTCATCGAGGAGCAGATTGCTTCGTGCCTCGCAATGACGTAACAAAAAACATTCGTGGATTCGTGGCAACTTCTCGATAGTTCTATTGAGCGGAGTCGAAATGCAATTTCTCAGCTTTCGCTACAAAATTACTCGAAGTGACGTTGAGTTATCCATTACGTCAGTTCGAGTGAATTTGTGGAACAAATTTGTACTTCGACAAACTCAGCAGAACTATCGAGAACCTTTAAAACGTCATTGCGAGGAAGCATGACGAAGCAATCTGTTAATCGAGAAGCAGATTGCTTCGTTCCTCGCAATGACGCAACTTTTTGAATCTTTTAATTCTTCAATCTTTTAATTTTTTTACCACGTCATTGCGAAGGAAGTATGACTGAAGCAATCTGTTATCGAGAAACAGATTGCTTCGTGCCTCGCAATGACGTAACTTTTCAATCTTTCAATTCTTTAATTTTTCAATCACTTGACGAAGTGTAAGATTTTATTCCGTATTTTAGTCAGACTCAATTTTAAGAAGTTGATAAACACACTTAAAATTGTAAGTCGAACTCATCTTGATGAAAAGCAGGATCTCAGTTTTATCATTTTAATAAAAAACAGGAACAACGTCACTGCGAGAAGCGATAGCGACGCGGCAGTCTGTTTCTCGTAAAACGTTTTTGTTATTTAAACCAAAAAAGCAACACACACATATTATATGTCAAAAGAAATAAACCCATCAGATTTTGAAAATGAATTGGAATATGTAGAAGCTGTTACAGGAATAAATGTACCTACTAAAGATTATGAATTAAATAAAGACGGAAAACTAATCACACTTAACCTATCTAATAATAGAATTTCTAATATTGATTTTTTAACGAATCTTACTTCTTTGGAAATTTTAGACTTATCTGAAAACAAAATATCCAACATTGATGCGCTTAAAAATCTAACTTCACTAACAGCTTTAAATCTTTATCAGAATGATATCAGCGATATTTCAGCACTTTCTAAGTTGACTTCTTTGACTGGTTTATATCTTTCAGATAATCAAATAAGCGACCTCAAACCGCTTTCTAAGTTAACTTCCTTAACTATCATGAATCTTGACAATACCCAAATAAGAGACCTCAATCCGCTTTCGGAGTTGACTTCCTTGATTGATTTGAGTCTTCAAGAAAATCAAATAAGCGACCTCAATCCGATTTCTAAGTTGACTTCCTTGACTGAGTTGTATCTTTCAAGTAATCAAATAAGCAACCTTAAATCGCTTCCTAAGTTAACTTCCTTGACTTATTTAGATCTTTCAAGTAATTTAATTAGTAAACTCAACCCACTAAGTGAATTAAAGTTTTTAAAAACTATTTATATTGATAACAATCCTTGTACAGTAAATGAAAATCTTGAACTGCTTGAAAATCATATTGACTTCTTAAATTTATGGTTAGCAAAGAACAAGTTAGAAGATAAAATTTCGGTATTGATGCCTAAAAAAGTAGTTTTTCTAGGAAATCATGCTTCAGGAAAATCTAGTTTGTTACATTATTTACAAAAAGAAACATATGCTTTACATACCGATACAACACATGTGTTAAATGTGACGCAACATAAATTAAAACCTACTGAGTCAACATATGTAAAATCATTATTTGAGAATAAGGAAAAGATAAAAGAAATATTGCCACTCATGTATTATGACTTTGGCGGACAAGATTTTTACCATGGTTTGTATCAAAGTTTTTCTTCTAAAACTGCTTTTCAAATTGTAGTTTATTGTGCAAATCAAACTGAAATATCATTAGGTGAAGACACTAATGGTTATGACACGTATACATATCCATTATCATTTTGGCTCAAAGAAAAAGAATATTTAGAAAAAGGCACTAAAAACCCATACTTTATTGTAGAAAATAAGATTGATGAAAAAGTAACATCTGCGTTTGCAAAAGACTATCCAATTGTGTGTGACTTTGATGCGCCAAACGGTATATTTCATGTATTCTTAAAAAAATTAGTTCCTGTAAATGTTATAAAAGAGAATAACAATAGGTTGCAATTAGAATATCTAAAAAAACAATTATTACAAGAATTGTATGAGTCTCAAGTAGTTTCTGAAAGAGTTATTGATTTTTATAAAAAAGTGTATGCAGAAAGTATTGAAGCTGGACTTAAAATAGAAAAACGATCAAGCTATACAATAGAAGGTATTTCGGCAGAAAATATGCTGACCCAATTGCAATTACTTGAAAACTCTGGTGTATTATTTCTATCGGAAGATAAAACACAAGTCATTGCCAATCCGAAAGCATTTATTACACATATTCACGAAAACATTCTAAAACAAGACAGTATTTTAAAAAAGGAAGGAAAGATTTCTTTTGAGGATTGGAAAGCTATAAAAAAAGGAAAGCACGCCAAACTGATTGAATCTTTTATGCTAAAACAAAAAACCATGTTTATTGATACGTATGCTGAAGCGTATGTATTTCCCAATTATTTACCGCTATACACACAAGATGAAGAACGGTATTTCCTAAACGTGTCGGCGCAACACATGGCGTTTTCCATACAATTGCAATACTTTGTTCCGTTTGGTTTTATTAATGTATTAATTCATCATTTTGGAAAAGAACCCAATAAAAAGAAGTTTTGGCGCGATGCGATCTATTTCATTCAACACGAAGATGAAAAGCCGAAAGCCAATGTATTTATTGTGGTAAACATTCCGAAACTTTGCTTGGATGTTTCTGTGGAATCACGTGACACTACATTTAATGTACAGAAATACAAACGCTATTTATGGTTGTGTTTGTCTAAGATGTATCATCAACAACCATTGATTTCTTGGGAAGATTTCAAAAAAGAAAAAACGACTTCTAAAGATGAAATTGAAAAGCATCTAGAAGAAAAAGCACTTTTAAAACACAATGAATTTCCAGAAACCGCCAAAGTTTCCATTGACGGAAAATATTATGCGCTACTTTCCACCTTAAAAAATCGTATTGATACTAACGAGTATAATATTCAAGTAACCAATGAACAGGGCAGAAGTAAGCTATTGCCGTTGTATCAGTTTCAAGTGTTTACAGAGAAAAGTATTAAGAGAATGAAGAAAGTAGCCATCAGTTATTCAAAAGATGACTTAGCATTAGTGAATGAATTTATAAAAAGTTTAGTGCCATTACAAGACGACGGATTAATAGAATCGCCTGTTTGGTATTGCACAGACTTAAAACCAGGAACAGAATGGGACAAAGAAATTCAAGAAAACTTTGAAACCGCTGATATGATATTTTTTATGGTAAGTCCAAACTTCTTAGCAACAAACTATATTAAAGAACATGAAATAAAAACGGCTATTCAAAAACGTACCAAACAATTAAATGCAAACAAACCTGTTGGAGAACAACTCAAAATAATTCCTATAATACTAGATCATTGCAGTTGGGTACGAAAAGATCAAACAATGAATTTAGGACAATATAATGCATTGCCGTATACAGCAAAACCTGTTTTAGATTTTGATAACATAAACAAAGCTTGGTATTTAACAACGGAATCTATTCGTATTGCCATAGAACACGATAATGATTCAAGTTTTCGCCTTGATTCTTCTAAGGAAATACAAAAACTAAGAGAACGTCTTATTGCTGGATATTTGGATAAGAATTCGAAATAACTAAACTATTAATACGTCCTTACGAAGGAAGTATGACTGAAGTAATCTGCTTCTCAATAAACAGATTGCTTCGTTCCTCGCAATGACGTTACAAAAAACATTCGTGCATTCGTGGCAACTTCTCGATAGTTCTATTGAGCGGAGTCGAAATACAATTTTTCCGCTCTCGCTACAAAATCACTCGAAGCGACGTTGAGTTATAATTCATAAACGTCATTGCGACCTCGTGCTTGATGCGTGGGAAGTAATCTTTTTATCGAGCAACAGATTGCTTCGTTCCTCGCAATGACGTAACAAAAAGAATTCGTGCATTCGTGGCAAAAAATAAAAGCAGTTCCTGAAAGGTTCGTTTCGGTTATATAAGTATCTCTTTGATGTTCATTAATAGATATACGCGGTTGATTATAGAATAAAAGCAGTTCCTGAAAGGTTCGTTTGGGTTGTCATAATATCTCTTAGCTATCCCAAAATATCTCGAAGCGGTTGTTTAAAGAACATATTCGGTTATACAAGGGCTTTTAACCCTTAATGAACCCTAAATAGTCTATATATTATCGACTGAAAGCTACAAATAACCGCTTCGAACCACTTTAGTGAGGGCTGACAACCATTAAAAAACTCCAATTATTCTTTAATGAACCGCTTTGAAATAGTATTTGATGGATTTGGTGTAGAATTTAGTCGCAGTTTTCAGTAACTCAGTTGTCAGTTCGAGCCTTTCGACTATCGCTCAAGATAAACTAAAGTTGAGAACCGCTTTGAAATAAAAGTACTTCTCGATACAAAATCTATTCTAGATTTCACTCGAAGTGACGTTCTTGATATATAAGCAAATCCAAGAAGTCTGCGGTCACTGAGCGAAGTCGAAGTGAAGTCGAAGTGAAATCACGTAAAAACGCCTATTGCCATTCTGTATTCAGTTTATTAACTTTGAAATTATCAGTTGTACAACTGACAAACTAACCTCTAAACCATATACATGAGTTATTTTTCATTTCATCCTGGAAACAAATCTTCGGGAAAAGGCAAGAAAGCCAAAGGTTCTGTTCGCAAAGCATTTTCTGATTGGATTATTGAAAATCACGGAGAAGACTATACAAAAACATTGCAAAAACAACGTTCGCAAGTCCAAAAAGTCGGATTGATTCAAGAACAAATGTTTAAAGCAGATGATTCAGAAAAGAAACCCTTAATCGGAATTATTGGAGGCGGATTTGCTGGAATGTACGCAGGACTCATTTTACAATCATTAGGATTAGAGTTTGAAATATTTGAAGCTTCTGACCGAGTTGGCGGACGAATTGATACGTGGTATTCCTCAGAATATGATCCAGAAAGTAAAGAAAATAAAGGATTGTACGGTGAAGTAGGAGGCATGCGGATTCCGCAATTCTCAAATGATATGTTGCCAGTACAACATTTGGCGTTATCGCTAAATTATGTATTGGAGCGCAATGGACTTGAAGATAAAATGTTGCGTTGGCGAAAATTCTATTACAATTCAGATTTTCAGCGTTTGCGTTTTAATAATATGAAAGCACCAATTTTTGCACCTGAAGCGAATACAAATTCGATGAATTTTGGAGAAGCACAAGGTGGCGATTTACCAGAAGTTTGGGTCACTGAAAAAACAGATGAAAACGGAAATAAATTTTTACCAATCAATGTCATTTTAGACAAAGTAAACGGTCCATTTATTGAAGCGATTAACAAATCGTTTGAAACAGGTTTTGCCAAATTGATGCGTTTTGACAATTATTCCATGTGGGCATATTTGACCAATGTATTTACGTTGGCGGATATGGAAGAATATTACGATCCAAAAATGGGCGCACCCTGCGAAAATCTTTCATTCAACATTGCAAGTTATTTGGAAACTGTAAACGTTGGCACAGGAATGTATAGTGTTTCCTTTGTGGAAATGGTGATTGCTGTATACGATTGGGATGGAAGTAAAAATTCATACGATTTAGAAGATCCAAACATTTATATGGTAACGATGAACAACGGAATGCAACATTTTCCAGATGCGTGTCGTACGGTTTTGAATCTTGAAAATGGCGTTACCGCAGATGACGGAAACCTAGCACAAGTATTGATTGGAATGAAAAAAGGACAGAATAACGAATATGGATATTCGCCACCAAACCTTACTAAAGATGCTGAGCCGCCAAGTTCAGTTCCTCCAGCAGATCCAAAAGGAACCGCGAATACAGATAAAAATCCTTCAAAGAAAAAAGAACGTGTTTTTATGAATCATAAAGTTACACAAGCTATTTATGATGAATCGTTATTTGATAAAAATGGCGGAATGCGTTTGGTTATGGATCACACAACTAAAGACGGGAAAAAAGAAAGTGTTGAAAAAGAATATCCATATGTTATTAGTACGTTGCCAAATGGTGCGTATTTAAGCGGACAAGAAAAAACAAATTTCTTTGACGATTTATCATTTTCAAAAGCACGTGCGTTGCGCGAATGCAATTATATGCCAGCTTTCAAAGCATTTGTAACCTTTAAAAAACAATTTTGGAAAGATTTAGGAAATCGTCAGTATGAAACAGGATTAGGAGTTTCGGCAAGTGATCGATCTAACAGACAAATAGTATATCCATCGTACGGATATGATGCAGATAAAGGAGTTTTACAAGTATATTCGTGGGCGCAAGATGCGGAACGAATGGGCGCATTAACAGATGAAGAACGTGTAAACGAATGCTTAAAAGGAATTCAGTTCATGTATCCAGAAGTTGATATTTACGAACATTACGCAGGATATCATCCAGAAGTAACGACAAAGACATGGTTTTGGGATCAACATGCTGGTGGCGGTGCATTTGCATTATTCAATCCAGGGCAATTCAAGAATTTATATCCAACATTATTAACTCCAGAATTTAAAGGTGCGTTAAACATCGCTGGCGAATGCTGTTCTGTACATCACGGTTGGATTGTTGGCGCATTAGATTCTGCATACAATTCAGTCAATAACATTCTAGAACAAATGAATGCAACCAAACATCTTGTGAAAATGAAAGCAATTTGGGGACAACTTACAGCTCCAGATGTTGCTGGAAATGTTAAAAAATAGTTTATGAGTTATGAGTTATGAGTTTAAAACATACTAACATTCATATAAAGGGAATAGGGAATGGAATTTTAAATTATAAATTATAAATGTTGAATTTTAAATGTTGAATGTAAAAGTTTATTTTCAACATACCAACATACCAACATACCAACATACCAACATACCAACATACCAACACATAACCCATAACTCACAACTGATAACTCACAACTCAAATCCCATGTTAAATGCCTATATTTGAGAAACTTCCCAAGTTTTTTAGTAGCCTTCAAAAACACAACTAACCAAAATACCATATATTATGCATGAAGATTTTATTCCATTTAAAAGTATCGGACTTTGTTTTAGCGGCGGCGGTTACCGAGCTACATTTTTCTCATTAGGAGTTGTTTCTTATTTTGAAAAAATACAATACCAAAATGCATCTTTAGCCAAAAATGTAGAAGCATTTAGTACCGTTAGTGGCGGAACATTATTAGGAGTTGCGTATACGAAAGCAGTACAAGATCCTAGTTTTGATTTCAAATCTTTCTTTCAAAAATTTTATACTTCTTTTGAACCTGAAAATGATAAATTACTAAAAACAGCGATTGGCAAATTGGGGAATGATGAAGTTTGGAAAGCAAATCCGCATAAAAAACGATCTTTAATTAATGCATTTGCGCTTACGTATGCTGACATGGATATCTTTAAAGGTGAGTTTTCACACTTTGAAACACCAACTTCTGAGCATTTAAAACATGTATGTTTCAATGCAACAGATTTTTCATTCGGATTGGCATTTCGGTTTCAAAATACAGGAATGTTTGGTAATAAACCATTGAATAATACACAAGTAAATAATCTTAAAAACGAAATTCAATTAGCGGATATTGTCGCTTCATCTTCTTGCTTTCCTCTAGGATTTGAGCCGCTTGTATTTCCTGATGATTATATAAAAAATCAACAAAGTTCAGACTATAAATCACTAAAAAATTTAGAACGTTTTTGCGATGGCGTCGGAATTATGGATGGAGGAATTGCTGATAATCAAGGAATTGGAAGCATGATGAAAATTAGCAGACAACGCAAAACTCGTGATCGTGATTTGGATTTAATGGTTATCAATGATGTGGGAAGTTTTAAAATGGTTCCGTGGCAACCAGAACCAAAAAACCTGAACGAAAGTGCGAGCATTAAAAGTACTGTTTCTAAAGTATTAGGATACTTAAAAGTAAAACCGTTATACCTTATTATACTGCTTTTAGGAATCCTTATGATGGTTTTAAATTCATTAGAAATTATCAAAGGAAAAGCGTGGCCAGCATTCTACATTATTGGCGGAATTATAACAGGACTTGGTTTAGTGCTGACAATTGGTGGACTTGTGGCAGGAATTGTAAAAGGTTTTGTTGTTCGTTCCATAGCATCGTTATTTAAGAAAAACGTGCCTGGACCTTTAGTAGACGATGTATTGAGCTTCAAAAAACTAAGTATTGGTTTGGTACAACGCATGCTTACAGAACGTGTTTCTTCTACAGTATTGATGGTAAATGATATATTTTTAAAGCAAGTGCGACGTTTAAATTATCGTTTATTATACTCAGATAGAGATTTACAACACAAACTAATAACATCGACTGTGTATGAATTAAATGGAGAAGCTACAGCGTATACAACAACTTTCAGGTATAATAAAAACATCAGTTTAGCACCAAGTACATTATTAAAGAACGTAGGATTAACAGCTTCTGAAACACCAACTACACTTTGGTGGGACAAAACTGATATTGCCAAAGATCGTATGGACACACTCATTGCTTGTGGTCAATTTACAACGTGTTATAAGTTGATGGATTATATCCTCAAACTAAAAAAGAATAAAAAGGTAGAACTTTCTGAAGAAGATACCATTGCTGTAGATGCACTTTACACTGCTTTGGAAAGTGATTGGAAACAATTCAACGAAAACCCAATGTTTCATGTGGAAGCATTAAAACAATAGTTTACGTTAGTTTGATGTAACGAATGAAAATATACTTTGTAAATAATACACTTTATGAAGGTGCATTAACTATTTTTCGTTAAAATCTTCAAGTCTTTGTAGAAAATAAAAATTCATTAATTCTGAGGTAAAAAATAGAATTTAGTGAACCAAACGAAACCATTCTGTATAAAAAGTACAGTGTGGTTTTTTTGCATTTAAATATTGATTTACTCCTGATAATTTTTTAGATCGATACGCTACTTAAAAATACCTAACAGACTCTCACACCGAAATCTACATAAAGATAAACCAATTTTAAGCTACATATGTAGTAAAAACTTTTCAGTGAAACCTTACACTAATTTAATTACTTATTTTAGTCATTTAGATGACTTAAATACCTATTTTTCTAAAAAAAAGACTCGATATCCTGCTTTACAAAATAAAATGAAAAAAGCATTTTATACGTTATTACCTTATTTTTATTAAGGCAAAACATTAATTCAATATAAAAAAATTAGATACTTTTGTAAAGATTTACTTTCTTGGAAATTTAAAAAAGAGTATTTTAACGGTAAAATAATGTATTTAATCGATGTTTCTAGAGCAATTGATCAAACACTAAAAAAAACCATTGTAAATCAAGCATGTTTACTATTAATAATAAAAAAGCCCTCGAAGTATACATTTTGCCCTAAATGTTTATTTCAAAATGGTAAAACTGTTTTAACAGATTATTTGCCCAAAATTATTAAATGAACTTAACCTAAATTATCAAAATCATGAGAAAATTATTACACTTCGTTGTGCTAGTTCTTTTAGCGATTAGCTTACAAGCACAAACTCAGCAGTCTGGAGAAACGACATCTCAAGACTATCAAGCACCGACTATTCCAGAAGATGTTATTGCGGTAAATACAACAGAAACTGCCACAGATTTATCTTGGAGAGCATCCATAGATAATTATAACATGTCTGGCTACAAATTATTTCAAAATGGAGTCCTTGTGGAAACACTTACGGAAACAAATTTTGTAATGACAGGTTTATCACCAAATACAACCTACACATTCTACGTTACTGCTTTTGATACTGCCGGAAATGAATCTCGCGAAAGTGATCAAGCGACCATTACAACTTTAGAAGATATTCCAGTATACTACTGTGAATCGCGTAGTTTTGACGTAAATGAGGAATATATTGCCAGAATTCAATGTGAAGGTATTGACAACGGCTCTGATGCACGTTTTTATTCTGAATTTACAGAAATTGTAACCGATGTAATGAAAAATGGAGAATGTACTATTACCATTACTCCAAGCTGGACTACTACAGCATACAATGAAGGATATTCGGTTTGGATAGACTACAATCAAGATGGAGACTTTTTTGATCCAGGAGAACAAGTTTTTTCGCAATCACCTACAACACAAGCATCAATTAGCGGAACATTTACAATACCAACATCAATACCAAATGGACATACTAGAATGCGTATTGCTATGAAATATGATGCAATTCCGCAACCATGTGAAGAATTTACGTATGGAGAAGTAGAAGATTATACTGTAAACATTATCTCGGAACTTCGTGATTCAACAGTACCAGTAATTTCATTAAATGGAGCAGAAACGATCGACTTAAATGTTGGAGATGAATACACAGAATTTGGCGCGATTGCAACGGATAATATAGACGAAAATTTAACACCAAACATTAACATTACTGGAGATGTGGATACCGCTTTCGCTGGAATGTACACAGTGCGCTACAATGTAAATGATACAGCAGGAAACAATGCAACTGAAGCTGTACGAACTATCACAGTAGCTCCAGTAAACAATGGATGTACCAACGGAATTAATACATTTCCATACACAGAAAGTTATGAAAATACACTTGGGAGTTGGACACAATCTACACAAGATGATATCAATTGGATATATGATTATAATAGAACACCTTCAAATGGAACTGGACCTTCAAATGCAACCGATGGAAATACGTATATTTATGTAGAAGCTTCAGGTAACGGAACTGGTTATCCTAACAAACAAGCAGTTATCAATTCGCCTTGTTATGACTTAAGCAACGAAACAAGTGCAACATTTAGTTTTAGCTATCATATGTATGGAGCAAATAATATGGGAACATTAGCTTTAGAAGCAAGTGATGATAATGGACTTTCTTGGACTCCTATTTGGAGCGAAGCTGGAAACAAAGGAGATCGTTGGTTAAATGCAAACATTGATCTTTCTCAATATGTTGGCGCAAGCGTACAACTACGTTTCAATAGAATTACTGGTACAACTTGGAAAGCGGATCTTGCTATTGATAATGTTGCTTTAAATACATCATATGCCGCACGTGGAACAGCAACAACAAATTCCAAAGACAAAAATAATACTGCTGCTTCAAAAGTAAATAGTATAGCTACACCAGACGAATTTGGAGAAGAAAATACCTTAACTATTTACCCAAATCCTGTTCGTGGAAATGTCTTAAACATAAAGTTAGATACTGGAAATGCAAAATCGTTCAGAATTATCAATTTATATGGGCAAGCTTTATTAACGGGAACTGTAGACAATCAAATTAATGTAGAGAGACTAAAATCTGGAATATATTTCATTGAAGTTTCAGACGGAACTCAAACATTAACAAAGAAATTTATCAAACAATAAAAATAAAAAATTCCCCCAACCAAAAAGCCCGATACATTAGTACGTATCGGGCTTTTGAATTATTGATTCAAATCAGCTTCAGATATTCGAAACGGATACGATTCTTTCAAAATTGTCAATTCTTCCTCGGTTAGTTCTTCAACGGTTTTGTTGAATTTAGTTTTGCTCAATTCCTCTCGCAACTCATAATACGCGCCAACCAATTCATTTTGAACACCGATATAGTGATCATACGAAGCTTCTCGATCTGTTTGAATAGAAATAATAGCTTTCTGAGGATTATCAGACATGTCTACTTTTTTAACTCCATTGCAATATTCACAAGACTGATCGCCATTATTGTCAATAAAAGCTTTTACACTCTCTCGGAGTTTGTCAACGGAAATTGTTTCGTTGTTTGCCATCAATTCATTATTTCTGTTCAATTGAATAGAAAAAATGTTCTTTTGTGCAACATCGGAGCTACAATCTACGCCTTCGGGACACGGACTTGGCATTGTGCCTCTAATTCCTTCATCTTCGGTAAACGTAGTGGTTACCAAGAAAAAGATTAATAATAAAAACGCAATATCGGCCATAGAGCCTGCGTTTACGCCTGAAATGGTTTTTCTGGACATTTTCATAATAATTCGGTTTTAATGTTAAAGAAATGTTAACATCAAAATTAATACCAAAAAAAAAAATATTACAAAAAACTGTATTTCAATAGCTTCAATTTATAACTGATGGTTCCGTATAAAAAATAAGCTTGTATTTTTTATTAAAATTTTGAAGGTAAAATCGAGTGAAAATCGTTCTGAAATGCTTTTCTTTTCTATATTCTCATAGAAAATATTTCTTATATTTATCTAAACAAAATCATACTATGGTAGACCAAAAGGTTTCAACACATATTCAATGAATCAGCAGTAATTTAAGTAACCAAAATATAAATAAGAGTTAAGAGTATAGTGTGAAGAGTTATAAAAAACAAAAGGTCAAAATTTCTTTTGACCTTTCTTAGCTCTAAATGAGCCAAAATTTAATGTATTCAATTCTAAGCCTGCTAACATGCATGAGGTAAAGATTTAATGTCACAATTATTTAGACTATATTCAGTTGGACACCAAAATGTAATAGGACAAGCGCCAAGCGATCCGCATCCTCCAGCTAATGTGTTATCTGGACATTGGTTCTGATCTGCCGTTATAGCAACTGCGCCACCTGAAAGGCTACGATTTTTGAAATTACTAATAACTTTTTTGTTAAGTTGTAAACTTTTTAAATGTTGTTTTTTCATAATATATTTGGTTTTAATGTTAAAGAAATGTTAACATCAAAATTTATGCCAAAAAATAGAACATTATGCGTTCAGTACTGAACATATTGTGTACCTAACAATAATTGGTATCTTTACACTTCTTAAAAAATATATAGATTTAAGCCAAATTCTTGATCCTATAAAAAGAATTGCCACACATGAAACTCAACATACAAGATACATTCAACAAAGAATTACCTGCCGATCCTGATAAAAATAATACACGACGCAAAGTATTTGAAGCGTGTTATTCGTTTGCAACACCACGAATTCCTTCAAATCCTACACTAATTCATGTGGCTGATGAAGTTGCTGAAATGCTTGAATTGGAACGTGATACAAATGCTGAAGAATTTCTGCATACATTCTCAGGGAAAACAGTCTATCCAAAAACTTCGCCGTACGCAATGTGTTATGGCGGACATCAATTTGGAAATTGGGCAGGACAATTAGGCGACGGAAGAGCCATAAATCTCGCAGAAATTCGTGCAAATGGAAAACGTTGGGCATTACAACTAAAAGGAGCAGGAGCAACGCCATATTCCAGAACTGCTGACGGATTAGCCGTTTTGCGTTCGTCAATTCGTGAACATTTATGTAGCGAAGCAATGCATTATTTGGGCGTTCCGACAACGCGTTCCTTATCAATTGCGCTCACAGGCGACGAAGTTTTACGAGATATGTTGTACGACGGAAATCAGGCTTATGAAAAAGGTGCGGTTGTATGTAGAGTTGCGCCAAGCTTTATTCGTTTTGGAAACTTTCAACTATTTGCAGCTCGAAAAGATGTGGTAAATCTTCAAAAATTAACTGATTATACGATCAAATATTTTCACAAAGACATTCAAACAGAAGGAAAAGAAAAATATGTTGCTTTCTTTCAAAAAGTAGTCAATTCGACATTAGAAATGGTATTAAATTGGCAACGCGTCGGATTCGTTCATGGCGTTATGAATACAGATAATATGTCCATTTTAGGACTTACCATTGATTACGGTCCGTACGGTTGGCTGGAAGGTTATGATGCAAATTGGACACCAAATACAACTGACAGTCAGCACAATAGATATGCGTTTGGAAATCAACCAGGAATTGCGCTTTGGAACTTAGTTCAGTTGGCAAATGCGTTATTTCCGTTGATTGAAGAAGCAAAACCGTTGGAAGATATCTTAGAGAATTATCAAACAAATTTTGATCAGAAATATGTTAGAATGATGGCTGATAAAATCGGTCTAGCCGAAATTAACGCAGAGGAAGAAACACTAATTGAAGATTTAGAGAAAAATCTGCAACTTACCGAAACCGACATGACGATTTTCTTCCGCGAATTACCTCGAATACAAAAGAAAAATACACCGCAAGAAGCTTTTCAGAAAATACACAAATCGTTCTACAAACCCTTAGAACTCGCAGGTTCTGTAACGGATGCTTGGACAACTTGGTTTACAAAATACCTTGAACGGTTGCAAAAAGAAGTTGATAGAGATGAAACGCGGAAATTCAAAATGTACGAAGTCAATCCGAAATTTGTATTGCGAAATTACATGGCACAATTAGCGATTGATGCAGCAAACAAAGGAAACTACGAAGTTTTAAACGAATTATACGAAGTTTTAAAACGTCCGTATAACGAACAACCAGAATTTGAAAAATGGTACGCAAAACGTCCAGAATGGGCGCGAAACAAAGTTGGTTGTTCTATGTTATCGTGTAGTTCGTAGGGTTTTTGTTGTGAGTTGTCAGTTGTGAGTTTTCGGTTGACGGTTTTCAGTTGTCAGTTCGAGCATTATTGAAAATAAAATACATTTTAATTGAAAATACCTAGTGTAACTATCGGGAATAAAAAATCAAGTTTGTATTGGAAATTTGTATAATATGTAATTTGAAACTTATTTTTTTTCCGCAGTATAGCAGGTGTTTTTCGTTAAAAATTTTCGAAGCCTTGGAGAAAATTTAGAAAAACAAATGCGGTTTTAGCCTTTTCGGGTAAAAATACCTCTGGAAAAATGCCCTTTCTTTTGTTTCTTTTCTTTGGGCGAACAAAGAAAAAGAAAATGAGAAATTAATAATGATGTATTTATCTAATAATATCTTTAAATGTTGTAATAGTTATTTATAAGAATAATTATTATGATAAAAAAATAATCAAATGAATAGCACAAAACTCCAAATAAAAAACGCACAAGGTAATCACCTAAACGCATACTTAGAATTACCAGCCAATCAAAAACCAAATTACTATGCGATATTTGCACATTGTTTTACGTGTAGCAGTACTTTAAGCGCCGTAAAAAACATCAGCAGAACGTTGACATCCTATGGTTTTGGCGTACTACGTTTCGATTTTACAGGTTTGGGTAGGAGTGAGGGCGAATTTGCAGAAAGTCACTTTTCAGGAAATGTAGCCGATTTATTAGCGGTTCAAAATTACATGACAGAAAATTATGAAGCACCATGCTTATTGGTCGGACATTCGCTTGGTGGCGCAGCAGTTTTGGTTGCGGCTTCACAATTAGATGATATAAAAGCGGTTGCTACCATTGGCGCGCCATCAAATGTGAGTCATGTAAAGCATTTATTTTCACATGGAGTTGATGAAATTTCTGAAAACGAAAATGTTCAAGTAAATATTGGCGGAAGACCTTTTACAATTAACAACGAATTTATGTCAGATTTTGATAAAACGGATTTACCAAAAATCGTCAAAAACTTACGCAAACCATTACTAATACTACATTCGCCAATTGATAAAATTGTTGGAATTGACAATGCAAAGGAATTGTATGTAAGTGCGCATCATCCGAAAAGTTTTGTCTCATTGGACGACGCCGATCATTTATTATCAAACGAAAGAGACAGTCGCTACGCAGGAAATATGATTGGAACTTGGGTAGAACGCTATTTTCCAAAGCAAGAAAACCAAATGATTAATACCGAAGGCGAACACTTGGTTGGACATTTGAATTTGGTAGAAGATAAATTTACTACAAAAATTCAAACCAAAAACCATACGATGATTGCCGACGAACCAATTTCAGTTGGTGGCGATGATTTTGGACCTTCGCCATATCAATATTTATATGCAGGTTTAGCGGCGTGTACAACGATGACATTAAAAATGTACGCAGATCGTAAACAATGGGATTTACAGGAAGTATTTGTTTACATTTCTCACAGCAAGAAAAGCAATGTAGAATTGAACATTCCGATGGAAAAGCCTACAAAGCTTGACTTCATTACAAAGAAATTAAAGTTCGTTGGGAATCTTACCGATGAACAAAAACAACGCTTAAAAGAAATTGCAGCTAAATGTCCTGTACATAAGACGTTGGCTGGGAATGTTGTTTTTGAGAGTTTGGTTGTTGGTTAGACTTTTTGGATTGTTGGAATTTTAGATTTTCGGACTATTTTAATGATCAGTTTTCTTGCTATGAAATCATAAATATTTCCAGCTAGTTTATGAGTATGAATTTTGGACTATAGCGCAACCATTTTGGCATAATTCTGATAAAGAGATTGGATTTTTAATCGTTATTGTTGTATCTCTTGATTTTTCCAATAAACTTGATATAGAATAAAACAATCGTTATTGAATTTTTCAATTAGATATGTTTCAAACATATTATTCTTGTTTGTTGTCTTGGGATATACCTCTCCGAATTTTTTTATAAATAAAGGTTTTGTTTTTCTATGCCAATTTATGATAAGTTGGTCAATTTCTTCAATTTTTGAAAGTGAATAATTACTCAAATATTTATTATTTATTGTATCTGACTTGTATTCAAATGGATGCAGAAAGACTGCTTTTCCACATAGATTAAATTGTAATCCCTCTTTTTTTTCTACTTTTAAGTGTTTAGCAAGATCGCTATGTTCACAATTTTCTTTGTAATGAGAAAAGTCTAAATAAATTTTATCTTTCTTTATGTCTTGTGCAAATCCATATCCTATCTGTAAAAAAAAGGATATTAATAGCACTAATTTAGTTGGTACAATTATGTGTTTTATTATTCATAGCATTAGTAATGGCTGTTTCGATTGTTGTTCTCTCGGTTGGAGATAAATTATTCCAAGCTGTTGTCCCTTTTAGTCCAATCCAAGCGATTTGGTTATAAAATTCGTCCGTATGTTGATTATTAATAAAACATAATTCATAAAGAAACTTATGATACGCTTAAAACTGTTATTGAGTTTTTATTATTCTATTCTTAAATCAAGGAACATATCACTTTCTTCAGAATAGATGATATTCCAATTTTCAGTTTTACGCTCGATAAAATAGATATTTTGTTGAGCCATATTTTTACTTGATCTATGAAACGTCATCAAGATCGCTTTATTTTTATCCAAATTATAAATAGGCGCAGAAACTTTGATTAGATAGTCTTTAGTATCTTTATTTTTGTTTACTATGTTTTTCAGGGATTTTGGTACAACCCATTTGACAATTCTTTCTTTCTTATAGTTAAAAGAGTCTTTTAAAAAGGTTTCAACGTTTTCATCAATTCCTTTGCCATTCATGATATAGTTATTACTTATGATTTTTTGCTTTTCATAAATAATCGTATCATACTTAATGTACAGACTATCATTTGCTATTTCCGTGTTAGAATCCTTGAGGTTTGCAAAACGAAATGTTTCATTCTCGCTATTTCGGAATCTAAAAAAATCTTTCAAGGAATTATTATCACCATTTGGATTTAAGTAAATTGGTTTGCTGAATTGGCTCTGTTTTTGTTTCAAAACCAGTTCTAATAATTGTTGATCATCACTTTGTTTATTATTCTCACATGATATTGTTATTAGTAATATCAATACAAAAAAACTTATTCTTTTAACAATCTTTACCTTTTGCATTTGCTGTATTGTTTTGTTCATTTTGGGCTTTGAGTATATAGCCATTTTGTAGGTTTACATCAGGAGTAATAATATTCATGGCAGGCGTTCCAGAAAATGTTCCTTTTGTGACATCTTTACAATATTCATGTGTTACATTGTCCATACGATTATCTTTGGCATATTTAAAAAGCGCATTAGCCATTGTTCCTATCAAATCAACCATTGAGATATGCATAGAATCTTCTAAAGCAAGACGATTGATTTCGGTTGAATTGGCTATGTAAATATCAAATTTACTTTTTAAATCTGTGAAGTTGGGGTATTTCTGGAGCAGTTCACCCTCAAAATAAAGGTAAATTAAATGCGCATGAACCATTTCGTGAATAGCATTTGTTGCGATAGATAATTTTGTCGGATTATTGGCTAGATAATCATCAGCAAAATTAATAATAATCGGATAATGCCCATTATTGATAGCTGAAGCTGAAGGCATAGATGTTCCCGCATTCGCTTGTCCATTAAGAATATCATTATCTCTAAAACCTAGTACATAATTAGATTGTTGACCTATTGTGTTTCTTATTTGATTAATGATACCAACATTAAGACGATTGATGATTTCATCTCTTACAATTCTTAATAAACAATCATTATCAATTTGATCAATGGCAAAGTGATCAAAATTTGCTTCTGTAAACTCATATTCAATTAATCCAGTAATTTCTTCAAAGATTTCTTCTTGAGCTTGTTCGCTACATGAATATTCTTGGAGCATAGCATTCATCGCTCAAGCAATTTGGCTATTATTTGTTTGCAACCAAACAACCATGGCTGAAGTTAGTTGAATATTTTCAGTAAAAGATGCGGTATTCATACAATCTTCAATTTGCTCCCAATCAGAAAGTATTGGCACGGTTTCAATCGGATCATCATTATTGGGATCATCATTTGGATCATTATTGTTTCCGCCATCTGCTGTTCCACCGTCACCCGATGGTGCTTGTGTGCCACCGCCAGAACAAGTCCAAACATTGACCGTTTGCCACCCACAACTACGTGTTGGCATCGTACAATTAGAAAGAGTTGCACAGGGACAGTTTTCGCCCCAGTTATGACCTTCACGACCTGTACACGGTGTTTCTTCACAATTATATTGTTGATATGTATTCAAAATTTCAGGAACACCATCTAAACAAGGATGAACATCATTTTCAGCTTGTAGCAATGTGTCGCCGTCAATACGCTCCATAACGGCATTGGCACGATCTAGCTCTGTACCTTGATCAGTGATAATGCGTGGATATTTGACAAGAAACTGATATTGCGAACCATCATCAAAATGAAGTAATAGATAATTAATCAGATAAGTTTGATACTCTGCGTGATCAAAAACGGAAGTTGTGTATTGTGTATAAGTATTGCGTTCAATGATTTGTACCATGCTCAAATCTAGTGTAAAACCTGCGGTATCATTTTCTGCATTGTCCAACGCGCCTGCATGTCTTGAGGTTTCAGATAATCGTTGATAGATAGTTGGATTAATAGTACGCAAATGTTCGCCCGATTCCATTATTATACTAAGTTGCGGTTCTAGTGTTTCAATTTGTTCATTTTGACGCACAGCATCATCATGTTGACAAGAAATTACAATCATCAGGGCTGCTAAGACACTAAGGGGAAATAATCTGAAAATACGTTTCATAAATAACTTTTGTTTTTTTAATTGTAAAAGTTAGGTCTAGGGGAAACTTATTTATTCAAATATAGGTAAAAACTTACAAGTATTGAAGATATTGTGTAAGAATTTTGAAAATTCAAATATACGCTCACTATTTTAAAGCATTTTGTGTGCATATTATTATGTTTATAATCCAGTTGTTGTCTCTTGACGAAAAAATCATAGATCAAGCCAATACTATTTTATTAAAGCTAAATGTTACTTACCTATTATTCCTTTATTACCTTCTCCTGCAACAAAACATTCCCATTAAAACCAAAAGCTTTTACAAAATAAATTCCTGTTTGTAAGTTTGGTAAATTGATGGTTTTTTGATTCGAATTAATCGTTTCCGTAAATAATAAACGTCCGTCAATACTGTATAATTCTAAGTTGGAAATTTGATCGTTTTCAGTTTCAATTGTCAATTGATTCGTGAATGGAACAGGATAAATTCGCGTTGTTTTTGATTCAAATTCTTCTGTGCTTAACACAAAATATTCAGTTGCTTTTGCAAAAGCGTCGACGCCAATTTGTATTCCAATGATTCTTCCTTTGATATCATCAATCGGAGGATGAATTCCGCCCCAAATTCTTGATAAACTTGTTTGGTCAGAAGCATCACGATAGGTTGCCCATTGTAGTGTGAATGACGCACTTGGTCCTTTTTCAAATACTAAGAAATTGTCTTGTGGAATGTCAAACGTTCCCATTCCGCCAGGGAAATATTCGGTTCCTGTTAGTAAAGTTAATACTTCTGCGGCAGCTCTTGAAAAAGTAGAATGTCCTGATAGATATCCTGCAAAAGGCGGCGTTACAAATGTTCCACGTTGATATGGCCACCATTTACTCGCTAGAATCCAGTCAACACCAGCAATATCCGTTGTCGGATCGCTAATATAATCAGGTCCTTTCCAAGCAAATATTTTTATTTTCCCAACATTTTCATCACTCGTACCTGCTAAAGCATCTCCAGTTTCAATTAATTCAATATATCCTGGAAGTAATGGCAAACCATGCGGATCGTAACTTGGAAGTGTTGCATCAGAACTTTGTCCTTTTCCAGCCATGTACCGAATTGCCGAAATTGGTCTTGGGTAATCGTAATATCCTTTAATTCCCCATATATTAATCGCCGCGTCATGCATTGCGCCGCCGAGCGTTAAGTAACATTTTACATCCCATTGTAAATCATCTAAGATTACTCCAGAACCATTCAAACGCTTTACTGTTAGTGGATGATCGCTGACATAGTTCATGATTGTAAACCAATGCCCAGGAGGCGTTTCTGAATCTGGTCCATCTGCCCAAAATTCTGCCAACACACGCGCGTAATCTGATCTTTTTACAAGTTGTGGAGTGTATGGTAAATTTGTAACCGGATTCAGGCTGCGACCTGTACTCGGATCGCCACCTTGATAGATATCATAGAATGTTTTGTATTCTTCAAATGTTTGAGGAAAAGCGGTTGTATCAAGATTTCCTAACGCGCCAGGCGAAATATCAATCATCGTATTATCGGCAGGATCTAAGTGTGAAGACCATAATGAAACCAATGCAAAATGCCACTTATACGGATCGTCAATTCCATCTTCATTTGAGTTTTGAATGTATGGTGGCGCACCAGGATCGTTGTATACATAACAGTCAAATCCGTCATTTATAATGTCTAAATCTTCTGGTTTGAGTGAAAAAGGCGTCACTTCTCCCCATTCTGGACTAAGAAAATCAGGCGTATTTAATGGAAATACATTTCCGCTTTGATCTACAAATACATCAAAAGCCAACGGCTGCCATTTGTCTGGATTGATATCGTTGGTGTCTTCATAAACCTCCAGAATTAACGGACTGTTTGAAGGCGTATAGTATTGATTTGCATAATCATTTTGTTCATTTGAGCCATCTTGCAAGCCAAAATTGATGATTTCATTTGCCAAATAATTTCCTAAAGCTGCATATGAACCTGAACTGTAATCTGTTGATGTGAAATTTACATCATAACCGTAAGATTGAAATAGCGTTTGAAAATTGGATAGGGAAGTGGTTGCTCCAGGCGAATTTGCAAAACGATGTGTTAATAGTCGATACATTGCATAACTCATGGTTTCATGTTGCGCTGCAGCAATATCAGTTGGTGTTGCAATTCCGTTGAAATTACACGTATAATTCCCATAGGTTTTTCCTAAGAATACCGTTTGTGATTGATTGTTGAAAATTGCCCACGAATCGTACATGACAATAGAACTATGAAATAGATTTCGTGCATGAACCGTTGGACGCGCAAAATCGCCACGAATAGCGCTGAGTAATTCTTCATTCCAATCGCGCGCTACTGAATGTTGTGCTTGTAGAAATGGTATGGAGAGAAATAAGCTTAAAAAAGCTGTTATAATAATCTTTTTCATTTGGGTTGATCGAGAGTTGTTGTAAACTTAAGTAAAAGATTGTTTTTTTACAAACTAATATAATATTGATGACAAACTTTTAAAGTATTTGAATAAACACCTTGTATTTATTATTTTATTTTCTTTGTCTTTGCTCGCACAAAGAATACTGAATCAAGTTCAGCACAGGCTTCAACAAAAGAAAGTGCGCTTTTCCAGAGGTGTTTCTAGTTTTTTCTTTGAAAAACTAGAACCGCAATTCTTTTTCTAAATTTTTTCCAAGGCTTCAAAAATTTTTAACGAAAAAGTCTTGCTACACTTCGGAAAAGGATCAATTCCGTGTTATTTTGCATCTATATTATAATAGACTTAGGAAAAAGATTGTTTTTTTACAAACTATGTTGTTTTTAATGCAACTTGTTTTGTATTTCTTCCTAAAATCCAGAGAATCAACAAGGAACAACAACCACAAATTAGGAATCCAATGAATAGAGGATAGGCTGTATTTGTGACAAATCCGCCAATGTATGTTGCAATCGGAACTGCCATTATTGTTGAGACAAAACCATTGATTGCCGCGCCAATTCCTGCAATGTGTCCAAGTGGTTGCATTGCTAACGAGCGTAAATTCCCGAAAAGAAATCCGATTGAAAAAAATTGTAATCCAAAGAAAGTCAATAAGATATATACATTTGGATTCGGTTGACCGAAGAAAATAATAAGATATAGAACTGGAATTGCAGTAAACGAAATCATGAATGCAAATACTAGTTTGTACATTCCGTATTTTAGAACAAATTTGCCGTTTAGAAACGTTGCAAAACCAACAGAAATGGCTAGTGCCGCAAATAGGTACGGGAATTCTTCAACCATTCCGTATTGTATTTGAAATATTTGATCTGCCACACTTAGATACACCATGAATGATCCTGTAATAAATCCTGAAATTAGTGTAAACGCAATAGCCGTTTTGAATTTCATAAATTCTTTAAAGCCACTGATAAATAGTGTTTTAGATAGCTTTATTTTATGTTTTGGATTCAGTGTTTCGGGTTGTCTTTTCCAGAGCCAAATCATGATGATTGCACCAAATATTAGTTGACTGTTAAAGATGGAGCGCCAACCAAATGTATCTAACATGAGTTTTCCTAACGCTGGCGCAACTACAGGAATTATGATAAATATAGCGACAATAAACGACATTATTTTTGCCATATAATCTCCACTAAAACTATCGCGAACCATTGCAATACTGATGGTTCGTGGAGCTGAGAGTCCGATTCCTTGTAGAATTCGTCCAACAATCATCATTTCTAAACTTGTCGCAATGACACAGAGAAAACTAGCGAGTACAAATAATGTAAATCCGATGTAGATGACTGGTTTTCTACCAATGCTGTCAGATAGCGGACCAAAAATGAGTTGTCCAAAACCTAATCCTAAGAAAATCATGGTGATTAGGAGTCGTTTGTCTGTGAATTCTGTGATTCCGATGGAAATTCCAATCGCGTCTAAAGCAGGAAGTATGGCATCAATTGAGAGTGCTACAATTGACATTAGCGATGCCATTAGGATGATAAATTCTGTTTGCGATTGTTGTTTTGGAATCATTGCGCAAAAGTACAGTTTCTAGTTTGTTTTTTAGTTGAAAAGATGAAAGATCGCTTACTTCGATAAACTCAGCACAGGTTGCATTTAGAGTCAAGAATAAAGACTTGATTGTGACTAACTCATAATTGGAGTTTCTATTTGAAAAAGATATTGTTTTTATCATTTCTATGATATGAAACTTTGTCATGGGTAGGTTTTGGTTTTTGAATGATTATATGAAAGGATTAGTTTTAATTTAAAAAGTGGTTTATTTAATTTAGGAGAGATTTAAAGCAAATGGAGGATTGGGAGAATTGTGTAGTTGGCTTGATTGATTGTGATTGTTGAAATACCCTATTTAACATAATATAAATTATAGTACAAATTATATCATTTTGCAGATTATACTAAAATCATTAAAAACCCTTTAAAAATAGTATCTATGAAGCATTTTAACTTTAAGAATTGTCAGTTTAACTATACTGTTGTAAATAACGTTTATGTTCAAAAAACTAAATCGCATTGGTTTTTGAGATTGTTGCGGAAGTTTATTAGAATGATTTTCTGAGAATTTAATATTCTGAACTATGGTTAAGAAAGTTTGAAACATGCGATTCTCGTGGATTTGAACTTTCACATGTTTTAACTATCTCAGTCAATTATATGAAATTACTTAGTTTCGGGTTTTTGAGAAATGATTTTACTGATGTCATCAAGTTATATATTGTTTCCATAATCGGTACTTTGATTCAATACGCGAACAATTAAAATCCCGTTTGTAGTAGTTACATAAAAATCTTTCTAAAAAGTAAAATTTACGTCAAACTGAACTTGATTCAGTTTCACATAGCCTTTGAAAATTAGCATGATGAGATTCTGAAATAAATTCAGAATGACGCTTTTCAAATCTTTTGAGAAAGCCTCATTCTTTGGCTTGTTTTAGTCCAAACGTTTCAATTCCGTATTCGTAGATTTTAGAAAGATCAATTTCGGTTTTTCGTGATAGTTTATAATCGCCCATCTGCTTTCATTCGTTCTTCGACTTCTTTCATTATATCGGGAACAGATTTCTCACTAATTCCACTTTCCATACCTTCCGTTATTGCTGCTTTTAGCGCTGAGAATTTGGTGTTTTTTGCTATATCATGTCGTACTAAATCTCGAAGGTATTCACTATCATTTGTAAATTCTCCTGCTTCGATTTGAGATTTGATCCATTTATCTTGTTTTTCCGTAAATGTGATTGTTTTTCTAATTGTCGCCATCATCAAATGTTTAAATAATCATACTATTGGTGCAATTTAGCTGATTTATTTGTGATTACAAAGTTTAATTTTAGGTTTTTGTGTAATGCCATTTCCAAAATATACAAAAGCAGACTTAGAGAAAATCGTATCTACACAACTAGATAATCTGAATGCAGTTCACGATTTACTAAAGATTATGAAACTCCAAAATGAACTTATTGAAAATGCCAATAAGAAACTAAAAGATGAAATTATTGACTTTAAGAGACGAGTTAATTATGGAACTGGGAAGTTTGAGTGATATAAATTCAGTTTTGTTGACCTAAAACAAATTCTTTGATATCTTTAACTTTACCAACTAAAGAATCTTCTAATTTTAAAACATATAAATTAATTTTTTTTCCATCACGCCCATGTGTATGACCAAAGTGTTCACTTTGATTACCGATTTGAGATGTTATAGTCAAATCTTCCAATCCTTTAACTTTTAGACTATCTTTTACAAATTCTAACCAATCTTTCCTTTCAACAGTTATATTATTAATATATCTCACATTTTTGAAATTAGTATTTGTGGGAAATGGACGAGATAAAAAATCGTCCTTCATAATTTTGGAATTTCTATTGTCTATGTAAACAGATTTTCCAATATCAACTTTTCCTAAATTCACATTATTTAAAATGGAATTTCTAAAATTCACACCTTTGATATTTGATCCTCCAAAATTCACATTAATTATACGTGCCCTGCGCATTTCAGAATTTTCCAAATTTGTATTTGAAAAACTAGAATTAGAAACATCAACATTAGTCAAGAATGATTGTTTAAAGCTACCTCCAGCAACCATACAATAACTAAAATCACTTCCACTTAGATTTGCGAATTTAAAGTTAGAATTAAAAATTTTTGATCCCTTAAAGCTTGAGTTAGCTAGTTTAGCTTCACTTAAATATGCATTCTCTATAGTTGTATTTTGTAAGTCTGAATAAGTAAAATCACATTTTTTTAGTATATTTTCTTTTAAAAATGCTGTATCAATCTTACTTATCATTAATGAGATTAATAACTGTCCTCTTTCAGGGCTTAATGGTTTATCTATTAATTCTCCATCTTCTAAGTAATAATAGGGTTTCATGACTGAACTTATACTAACTATCCTTCCCACTAACGCATCAGATAAAATCCTTTTAGTATTATTTTTATCTTGAAGTTCTTTATTTAAATCACTCAAAATGTCTCCTAATATTATCATTTGAGCTGACCTTCTCGACGCTTCAGATAGAAATGATTGTTGTTTAATATATTTGTTTTGAGATTTAAAAAGACTTGTTTGTTGTTCAATTTTACGATTCTGATTTCCTAACAATCTATTTTGTTGAATCAATAAAATAGTTGGTAAAAGACCAATAATAACGGCAAAAATTCCAATTCTCGTGATTCTCCATATAATGTTAGCTCCCAAATCAGCAATAGTATCTTTTGATAAAATCCTTTTTTCATTAAACTCATCAATAGAATTAATAATACTATTCTTTAAATTAACACCAATTATTGGAGTTGCAATTTTTTTTAAAAACCAATTCCTATTCTTTTTATTTTCTTCAATTTTCTTATCTCTATCAGTAATTATTTTTTTTAATTCTTCATTTTCTTTTTTGAGATTTTCAATTTCTTTTGAATCATCCATTATAACAACTACTTTTATAAATTAAGTCATTGTAAATATAAGCTATTTTAACAAGTAACATTTTACGGAAACCCGTATTACAAGATAATATATGTAATATTTATCTCATTCCACAACTATTCCACTTCGCTCCTATGTCACTTGTATAAAAATTGTTCTAGTACCTTTTGTGAAGAAACTTTTTAGTAAGAATTTTTTAAGAAATTGTAGTATGCCAACGCAAAGTAATATAACGCGAGAACATTATAATACAAATGTGTTAGATTAGTAAAATAGCGAATACTGCGTATTTAGCATAATTGTAGATATAATGACACGCTAGTATTTTGTATCGTGATTGCTTCGCAGTTATTGCGCACAAACGCTTTATTGCTTTTTTAAAAATAATTATCAAGAACATTATAATACATTTTTAAATACGAAGATTCTAGTGGATACTTCGTATTGAAAATAAAAAATCTAATAAAAAAAAACCCGAAGCTAGTTCAGGTTCATAAATGTTAGGTTTGTTTTTACAGGAATTATTCTTTAACAAACGCTGGTATAATAATTTCAGAAATTTGAGTCATTATTTTATCTTCTCCATCATGACCAGAAATTACAATAGTTAAGTCAAGTTCTTCTATGACTATTACCCGTTGTCCTCCGCCTCCCCAAGCAAATGTGGTATCATACCTTTTATTGCCAACCGTTATAATTGTTTGATACCAAAAATAACCGAAACGATAGTCTTTAGGCATCCAATCTTGAGTAGGTTTCACAATTCCACTGGTGGCTTTGGCAAGGTATTCTGCAGAAATAAGCTGTTCGCCTTTTAGTTTACCCTTATTGAGAACTAAATGACCCAATTTGAGCATGTCGCGAGACATGATACTTGCACGCCAACCTGCTTCTGGCAAACCACTCATATGAGTTGACCATTTATAATTTGTAATACCGAGTTTGTCAAGTAACTCAGTTTTAATAAAGTCCTCAGCAGTTCCAGGGACAACGGCGTCAATGACCGCCATCACCAACATTGGATTGTAATTACCGTACAAATAAGTCTGAGACTCTGAGGTTATAGGTCCGCTTTGCTCAAGAAGCATCTGAACCAACCCATGACCTTTTAATTGAACGGAATCTTTCTCAATTTCTTTCCATGCATCTCTATCTATATTCAGTCCTCCGTGCATCGTCAATGCTTTATGGAGTGTAATTTTTTCTGCTCCTTTAGTAAATTTTTCAGGATTCAACTCTTTAAAAAAATGAATCAAAGGTTTGTCTAGGTCTTCCATGGTCAGATAACCGAGCTGAATAGCTCTTCCCAATACCAAACTGGTATACGCTTTTACTGCTGATGCCTGTCCATGCGGTAAGTTGATACGCCCTTTTTTGTAATAGGATTCAAAAACTAATTTGTTTTTGTGTGAAATGAGTAACGCATCATAGCTTCCATGTTTGCCATCAAAAATATCTTGAGAGAGTTTGAGAATTGCGTTTCGATCATTGCTATTTACCGCTAATGTATCAACTGATATTCCATCTTTTCTATCCTCTGGAGTTGTGCTAATAAATGCATTATTGAGGTGTGGAATATCCCAGAATGAGACGTCATAATTGTCACTTGAAACATGATTCATTAAGGATGACAACCAAGCGACACTTCGAACTGCTGTCATAGGGAATGCAGTTCCATGATTACCATAAATCACTTCTTTATGTACGGACAAACCGCCATCTCTTCTATCTTTTAGTAATATAATAAATTCCTCGATAGGTTCAACCATCTCTTTTTCTAATGAGCCACGTGAAATAAAAACATTAGCCTTCAGACTCGAATTTCTATTTGATGCATCGAAAGGTCCAAATTTAGTATTAAGTTCAGTTAAATAAGGAACATCATTTTTGATCGATGGACTGCCAAGAATGTAATTGTTAAAGGTATCTGGTTGAGACAGTAGTATGTAAGTACCAAATTCTCCACCCATTGAATAGCCGAAATAAGTACGACTATTTGGGTCAGTTCGATAGGATTTGTCAACATAGGTAATGACATCATTGCGAATAAAGTCTAAATGTTTATTAGCTTGTCCTAATTGGTATTTTGCTTGAATTTTAGGTTTAGTTGATTTACGACTACTATAATCTCGGAACCGACTTATATGCGCTCCTCTCTCTTTTTTTAGGTCTTCATTTATGTCTTTTTGCCAAGAAATTCCAACTAGAATTACATCTTCTAGCATATATTCTGTGGAGGCAGATAGTATTTCAACATGCCATATCGCATCTGTATAGTAAATCACTGGATATTGAATATCATTATTTTCTGAATACCCTTCTGGTAGCTTAATATACAATTCATATTGCCTGTCATTTTTAGTATCCTTTATCGGGATTACTTGTATTTGTGGTAATACTAAAGAAGAACCTTCTACATTGGATACGAATTCTTTTGTACTATTTTCCTGCGCAAGAGCAGTATTTGAAAAAATAGTGATTGACAGTATTAATATTTTAATTGCTTTCATATGTGTCTTCTTTTATTAGTGATAGGCATTCGTATATAGTTAACTTTTACTTTGTAGGTCATTTTATTCAAGATCAAACAGTCCAGATTTGGAAAGCTGTCGCGAAATGACATCAAGTTGATTTCGTTGACGATCCGTATTGGAAGTTCCGAAAAATGCAATTACTAAATCTTTCGCAGGTGATATATAAAGACCTTGACCTCCATGTGCACCTTTATAAAAATCGCCATCATCGTATACTGCGCCCCATTGATAGCTGCTATATTTCTTTTCTTCTAAATCCCGTGACATATTGAGGTTTTTATTTACATCTCGGATTTTAGATAAATGCGCATCAGAAATTAATGGATTGGCGTCCTTTCTACCACTAGGCGTAAAAGCAAGACCAAATCTGGCAAGATCTCTAAGAGTTGTGGACATTCCATCGGCATAAGAAATAGAGGTTCCATTAGCATTGATTGCTAAAAGGGCACTATGTTCTGTACCTATCTTTTTCCATATTTCTTGTTCCACAAAATCGCGAAAGGTAAGACCACTAATTTTTTCAACTAGTAGCGTTAATACCATAGCATCGGCATTCGACCATTGGTGCTTCGTTCCTGATGGTCTAGCAGATTTTGCTGTAGCTAAATCTTTAATTGGGTCAAAACTTTTCTCATAGTTCTCCAATGGTATACGATCAATTCCGGAACTCATGTTAAGAATATCTAGTACTGGAACACCTTCCCAACCTGAATTTTTAAGCCCTTCAAAGTAGTAATCAATGGGTTTGCTCGTATCTATTAAATGGCTATCTTCAAGAATGGCAACTGAAGTACTCACAAAAGTTTGGGTGATTACCATATTAATATGCAAATCGGTTGGGAACATTCTCGGATAGCCTTCAAAGACGATTTTGCCTTTATGAATTATTATTAACCCATTAACTTCTACTTGCTGTACATAGTCGTTTAATGATAGTCCGCCTCCTTTTTTTAAATCTGTTGGAGTACTGAAATTTTTTATATCATCTCTTGGTGTTTCTTCCAAAATTTTTGGTGTATCTGACCTAAGTATGCGTGAGTGATTCCCAATTTCGGAGAAGTTTAGGTAAAAATAACGCTCCGTATCACCATAAACTGTCCAATTGCCGCCTTCGTACATATGTTTATGGAATGCGTACTTCTCTTCTTGCGTAAATCCAGCATAATTATACGTTTCATATTTTGGGCTGGTATTGTTTACGATATCAGCGTCCTTTTTTGGCTCATTTTTACATGCTAGAAAAAGAATTATGATGAAGAGAACTGAGATACTGTTTTTCATATTATTTTTAATTAAATGTTGACTAAAGATATAGTATTGTCTAGGTTTAATTTCTTAAATAGGATAAACACAACAATTAAATGATAAAGTCATTTCGTCATTGATATCACGCTTTTGTATAATAATTTAGATAATTTCTATTCATAGATGGTATATTTATCTAATTTTTAAATGAACATATGTTTGAAAAGTCATTAAAGAATACAATCCTTATAAATATAGGAGCCTTTTTATTGGTGCTCATCCTTGAACTATTAAGTGGATGGATGATTGCAGATCGATATGACACGCCTTTTTCTTTTTTTTTATGGGGATTTAAATATGCCATTAATATTATGGCAGTTATATGGATAAATCATTTTGTTCTTATTCCTTACTTTTTTGATAAGAAAAGATATTTTATATACGGACTTTTACTCATTGGGAGTATATTTCTTGTGGCATATTTAGAAGCTTATGCTAATAACAACTGGGCTGGTGTTACTAAAACTTCTTTATTTCATTTTTATACCACAGGTACTGGTATGGCTGCTTTTTTTTTAAGAAGAAATATGATCATCCAAAGAGAAAATGCTGAGAAAGAAAAATTACAAAAAGAGATGGAGCTTACCTATTTAAAAGAACAGGTGAATCCTCATTTTTTATTCAATTCATTGAATAGTATTTATTCCCTTTCTAGAGAACAATCGCCAGAAACTCCTGATCTTGTCATGCAACTCTCAGAATTAATGAGATATCAATTAGAGAGTTCTAAAAAAGAGTTTGTTTTATTAAAAGAAGAGATTGAGTTTGTAGAAAATTATTTGTTACTTGAAGAAAAAAGATTAAGTAAACGTTGTACTGTTGAGTTTTTAATTAAAGGAGACTTATCAGGCTTAATGATTGCTCCAATGTTGCTCATCCCTTTTGTTGAAAATGCTGTTAAACATGGTGCCCAAAGTACAAATGAACAGAGTACTATTGATATTTCTGTTTCTATAAAAAACAACACGCTTCATTTTTGCGTAGTTAATTCTAAGCCTCACAAAGTTTCTTCATTGAAAAGAATAGGACTGGGTCTTGAAAATGTGAGAAGACGTTTAAATCTTTTATATCCTAACTCTCACATATTGAAAATTGCTGATAAAGAAAAAAAATATCATGTAAATTTATCTATTGATTTAGCAGTTTCAAAATTTAAAAAAGCAGTTAATGATTAAAGTTGGTATTATAGATGACGAAATACTAGCACGTAAAGTGTTGGAAGACTATTGTTCTAAAATTGACAACTTTGAATTAGTAGTAAGTACAGGAAATCCGCTTGAATTCATTAATTTTATTCAGCAAAATGACCTAAATCTCATTTTTCTTGATATAGAAATGCCTGAACTGAATGGTATGGAAATTTTGCGTTCTATGATAAAACCACCTAAGGTTATTTTAACTACTGCTTATTCTGAATATGCATTAGAAAGTTATAATTATGGTGTTGTAGATTATTTATTAAAACCTATAAAAATTGAACGTTTTTTAAAAGCCATAAATAAAGTTTCAGCTTCAAAAATAATACAACCCAAAAAAAATAGCGGAAGTGAAGAACTTCAAATAAAACATGATGGCATGCCTGTTAATATTTCATTTGAATCAATTTTGTATATTCAGAGTTTTGGAAATTATTTAAAAATCTTTACCGATTCAAGAATGTATCTTATTTCCGAAACACTTATTAATATTACTACCTTATTATCTGAAAATTTTCAACGCACACATAAATCATACATTACCAATTTGGATAGAGTGACAAAAGCAACCAAAACACATGTATTAATTGAAAATAATAAAGTCCCAGTCAGTGCTATGTATAAGGTTATTGTTTTTGAAAAATTGGAAGGTTTAGCAAAAATATAAAATAGTTAATTTCCATTTACTCACATCTTTCCTATTATTTTTTAGCTGAGTTCATGAACCTCAATCTTTTCGGTTTCACACACATTCCACTAAGCTCCTATTTGATAGCTCTAATAAGAAGGAAAAGAGATAAGTAAGTTGTTTTACTTATATTTTTTTAGAGAACACGATATTTTCATAAGATTTTCCATTGACTATAAAATTTAATTCTCCAACGTTTTTAAATTCATTTTTTTCATAGAACCTTATGGCTCTATTATTTTTTATGTAAACGGAAAGCCACATGGTATCTAATTGTAATGCTTTGGCTTGCTCTTCAACAAAAGTTAGTAACTGTTTTCCAATTTTTAAGGGTATAAAATCATTTAGGATGAAAATTCGTTCTAATCGACAACTGTTTTGTGAAGCAACATTTTCTTGTGTAGCATTTACTACTAATTTCACATAACCAACAGGTAAATCATCTACATACATAATATGGAACAGTTTATTAGAGTCATTTAGTTCTTGCGTTGTTTTATTTACTGAAAAATTCTCGTCAAGATATTTTAATAGCGTGTTTTTATCATCTAAATAATGACCATGAGATTCAGCCCATGTTATTCGTCCTAAAAGTGCTAAAACTTCTATATCTGCTTCGTTGGCTTTTTTTATTTTAATCATTTTTATTATTTTTTATTCGTAATCTTCTTATGTGAAATCCATGGAGAAACACTGCAATTGTGCATCCTACTATTATTGGAGTAGCGCTAATTAATGCGCCATATAAAATGTAACCCATATTCGCAATTAGTGAAATTAGTCTCAACTTATACTCACCTTTGGTGGACATAGAATATAGATTAATCACTAAAGCAATGTATCCAATACTATCAATTATTAATGGGTTCATAAGTTATCTTTTTTTTTGAGATTTCAGATGTTTTCATTTTATAACTTAATACTATACTTAATATAGCTACAATAGTAAGTATATTATCTTATATTTACAATAACGGTCAAAAATGATAGTTTAATTAAATTGGGAATATGCACAAATTCAATGGAAAAGAATATCCCTGCTGTACAAGTTTAGCAATGGGAATTATTGGTGGGAAATGGAAAACTGTTATCATATACCATCTGAAAAATAATACATTACGCTATAATGAACTTAGAAAGAAAATACCTTGGATAACTGAACGCACCTTGAGTTTACAGTTAAAAACATTGGAAAAAGATGGAATCATCAAGAGAAAAGTTTATACCTCAAAACCACCGCTAAAAGTAGAATACTCCTTAACCGAGTTTGGCGAAACTCTATTACCCGTAATACAAGTTATTATAGATTGGGGAAATTATGTAATTGAACATAAAGTCGATTAATATAAAAAACTATACGGGTTTTCAAGTGCTGATTCTAGAAAGATTTTTTAGAAGTATAATCCCATTCCATACAGATTCCCACTTCGCTCCTACACTTCGATAAAGTTTATCTTGAGTTTGTCGAAAGGCTCAGCGTAAACTCACTTGTATAAAAATTGCTCCATTACCATTAGCAGAAGATTTTTTTAAAACCTTTTCTTATCTTTTTCTTCTATTCGTGACTTGGTTTACCATAACCTAACTTAATATTCAAATCTCTTATCGTTGAATATAAATCAACCATGGAACCTTTTTTAATAATCCAATGTGTAATTAGTTCTAAAATTTTATCTGCATCTTCAATATGTCCCATTCTACTATCTGCTCCACGAATACCTTTTTCATCAATTCTATGACCTCTAGTTAAATAAGTATTCTTTTCTTCATAGATAAAATCTCTTGCTTTTTTATAACCTTTACCTTCTGGCAAATGCTTTAAAAGCAACTTACTAATACCTTTATAATAAATATCGTATTTCCTTTCTGGGTCATCAATATCTCCTAAAGCAAATTTCTTTAATTCATTTTCAGTTTGCAGTATTCCTTCTGTATCAATTGTTAACTGCTCTCCTACTACTTCATCAGCTTTAGAAATAAGCATCATTCTTTCTAATTCTTCTTGCTCTAAAAGTTTTTCTGATTCTTTCTTTTGATTGCTTTTTTTATTATCACTCATCATCTGTACTATTAAATATTGAATATTTCTTTTTTTAATTTTTCTGTTGTTTCTTCAACAGATTCATTTTCCCAAATGTTTACATTTAAACTATTAATAGCTAAATTGATATCGGGCATTTGGTTTTTAAATTTCCCCCAACGATTAGTATCGTACATGTAAAAGTTATAAATTATGCTGGAATGTACCTGTGATTTTTCAGCGTATTCTTTAACGAGAACAGATTCATTAATAAAAGGCAATATGTATTTAGACCGTTTTTCATTAAATAAATATTCTCGCGCAAAATTATTTGCTTTTTCTTCTTTCAACCATAAGTCTGGTTCTCCTGTTAAGTGATATTTAACTTGTTGTATTTCATCAAAGTCATATAGAACATGGTGTAATTCGTGCATTAATGAAAACCATAAAGTAGGATATCTTTTGTATAAATCATTTATCACAATACAAGGTTTTCCATCGACTACAAAGGTTGCACCTCTAACAGATATGTTTGGTAATGATTCTTGATAAATTACAGTAACACCTATAGAGAAAAGTGCTTTTACAACAGTAACTAAACCTTTTTTTACGTTTTTAGTATAAGAGCGAATTTTGGGGATTAAATCAATTAGCTGTTCTCTGCTATATGAATTTGGGTTTTCCAAAAGTTTAAATTGATAAAGTGCAGATTGCACCCAAAACTCTCTCATTAAATCACTGGAACTTCTTTTTGTTCTACTAAAAGCTGGAGTTACAACTTCTTTTGCAAAATCATAGATAGAATTCAAACCAAAGAATTTTACTATTCTGTTTTCAATTAAATCATAATCTGTTTTAGAAGAAATGAATTTCTTTTTGTGTAATTGAGGTAAATCAAAATTTTGAACTATAAAATTATTTTTTTTTGCTTTTTCTATATCTCCAATCTGTTCACTTGGTAATTCTTGCAGATATACTTTAACAAAATCACTTATTGGTAAATTTAAAAATTGTGCCAACTTGATTATAGTAATAATGCCAACACGTTTTGCTTCCTTATTTAAAATATTGTTTAAGCTTTTCTTTTCAATACTAAGCATTGCTTCAACTCTACTTTGTGTTATTCCTAACTCATCAATCCTTCTTTTAAAAAGTATACTAAAAGGCTGTTTACTACTATTATCTGCAATGTGTAATGGTTCGATTAATCGATTAAAAGCTTCAATGAAATCTGAATCTTCGTTCATTCTTGGGTAAATTTACATATTAAAAAACACTAAATTATACGCAAATATAATAAAGTTAGGTAAATTCACCTAACTTTTAAAAATATACTAACAAAATGATTCATATAATATTTCTAAGTTCTTTATTACTTCACAATCTCATCACACCAATCCCAACCTAACAAACCCCTAACTTCCTCAAACTAAAACAAGTATAAAATCCTTATCAAAATTGTGAATATCTATCCCAATTTTTAACTTTTTCGCCTAAAACAAAATCCTATATTTGGCATCCTTAAAACAAAAAGATATGAGTGCTACATGGTATGAATGCAAGGTAAAATATAGAAAACTTGATGAAGCGACAGGTGCGCAAAAGATCACAACAGAACCTTTTTTGGTAGATGCTGTTTCTTACACGGAAGCCGAAAGTAGAATTACAGAAGAAATGGCTGCCTATTTGAGAGAAGGCGAAGAAATTAAGATTACGAATATTAAAGTGGCTAATTATGCTGAAATACATCCGTTTGAGAATTCTGATAGATGGTTTAAATGTAAAGTCGCAATGATTGCCTTTGATGAAGAAAGTGGTAAAGAGCGTAAAACAAATTTATATTTATTGATACAAGGAAATGATGTAAAAGAAGCGTTTGAAAATACCGTAATCGCAATGAAAGATACGATGGCAGAATATACTATTCCAGCGGTTGCTGAATCGCCTATTATGGACGTATTTCCTTATTTTTCTGGTGAAGAAAGCGAAACAAAAGATTTGGAAAAGTTTATAGCATTGAAAGATTCTGTTCCTGTACATAATACAACGGATGAAAAATTAGAACTAGCCGATTCTCTTACAACTTCAGCTGAGTAACCGACATTGACCGTTAAAAAAATAGCTTAAACCTGAACAATAATCGTATTGTTCAGGTTTTTTATTTCAAACTTTATATCAGTAAAGAATAATACGAAATTAGAAAAATGAATAGCCAACAGTAACTTGTAGCATACCATTTCTTAACTTATCAGATGAACCATTTACATCATTAATATTTGATAATCCTAAATTGTAGCGTGCGCTAAAGTTTAATCCGTTATCTAGTTTATAACCTAAGCCAAAGTTTACACCAAAATCTAATGTTTTAAAATTGTCTTTTACATTTCTCATAGGACCTTTAGCAGAAAGCAAAAACCCAACTTGTGGACCTGCTTCTACACTTAATTTTCTTGTCAGATAATATTTTCCCATTAACGGAAGATTCAGATAATTTAGTCTTGTTATCTTATCGTCCACACTAAAACCTTGAATTGAATACATTATTTCTGGCTGAAAAGAGAATTTTTTAGTAAGTGGTATTTCAGAATAAAAACCAAAATTAATAATACTAAGTATAGGATCAATATTTTCAGTGTTGTTTCCATAAATTGATCCAAAGTTGGCGCCAATTTTAGCTCCAAATTCAACATCTTGCGCAGTAACATGTGTGAATCCAAAAATGGTCATCACGGTAATAAGTAAAATTTTTTTCATTGTTTAAAATTTAATTTGTTTGAAACAAAAGAAAAGAAAATTAGGAGCCTTTGTTTACTCTTTATAACTGATTTAACTTTTTTAACCAATTTTAACAAACAGCTGATATATAGTTAGTTAAAAAGTGTTAAACTTACCTTATGATGCTAAAAGAGTATTATTTTCTAAGATATTTATTAAAATAAACTTCGGCAGTTTCAGCATGTTCTTTGTTGGCAGAACACACAAATACTATACCTTCATTTTTAAAATTTGGTATTATTTAAAACATGTAAATTCAGTTTAAACAGTTAATCATACGATAATGCCTATTTTTGCAGATTATAGTATTACTTGCACATATGAGACATCTTAAAGAAACAACAAAGAATACAAACAAATCAAAGCCAAAAGTGACCATGAAACAGGCTTTTAAAACTATTATTTGGCCTCGGCGAAATTTGGTTTTTATCGGCTTACTATTGATAATTATTAGGAGTTTGTCAGGTTTTGTGTTGCCACTACAAAGTAAAGTGCTGTTAGATGAAGTTGTACCTAACAAAGATTATAATCAACTGTATACATTGATTTTTATTGTTCTTGGAGCTATTTTAGTGCAAGCAATTACCTCTTTTTTGCTCACGAAAGTGTTGAGTATACAAGCACAATATTTGATTAGTGAATTGCGTGCCCAAGTGCAAAAGAAGGTATTGTCGTTGCCAATTAGTTTTTTCGATAATACAAAATCGGGTGCGTTGGTTTCTAGAATTATGAGTGATGTGGAAGGTGTTCGAAATCTTATAGGAACAGGATTAGTGCAATTGGTTGGCGGAACGTTTACTGCCATTCTAACCTTAGTCATTTTACTGAAAATGAACGTTTGGATGACGCTTTTTACTTTTATCCCTTTATCAATTTTTGGAATTATTGCCTTAAAATCATTCAAATATATTCGCCCAATTTTTAGAGCCAGAGGGAAAATTAATGCAGAAGTTAAAGGACGATTAACCGAAACTTTATCGGGTATTCGTGTGATAAAAGCCTTTAATGCCGAAGATCAAGAAAGTAAAGTTTTTGAAAAAGGAGTAGCAAATATTTTTACAAATGTCAAAAAAAGTATGACAGCAACCGCCTTAATGACGAGTTCTTCCACCTTTTTAATAGGTGTGGCAACTACTGGCGTTATGGGAATTGGCGGCTATTATATGATTCAAGAAACGATGACTTTTGGCGATTTTATAAAATTCACATTTCTTATAGCATTCATGGTTGCTCCTATTGTACAAATGGGTAATATTGGAAGTCAGTTAACGGAAGCATTGGCAGGTTTAGATAGAACGGAAGAACTCATGAATATGACTGCTGAAGAGGATAATGAAGATAGAACTATTCAATTAGAGAATCTAAAAGGAACTATTGAATTTGATGATGTTTCATTTTCTTATGAAGAAGGAAAAGAAGTGTTGCATAATATTAATTTTAAAGCACCAGCTGGTTCTATAACAGCTTTGGTAGGAAGTTCGGGTTCTGGAAAATCAACTATTGCAGGATTATCAGCTACATTTTTAACACCACAATCTGGTAAAGTCACTATTGATAATCAAGATTTATCACAGATTAAATTGAGTAGTTATCGTCAATACTTAGGCGTGGTTTTACAAGATGAATTTTTATTTGAAGGTACAATTCGTGAAAACATTCTATTTCCAAGACCAGATGCCACAGAAACTGACTTATTAAATGCCGTAAATGCAGCATATGTAAACGAATTTACCGACAGATTTGATTTAGGGTTAGATACGTTAATCGGAGAAAGAGGCGTAAAACTTTCTGGCGGACAACGACAGCGTTTAGCGATTGCGCGTGCTATTTTGGCAAATCCGAAGATTATTATTTTGGACGAAGCAACTTCGAGCTTAGATACTGAAAGTGAGGCGTTAATTCAGAAAAGTTTAGCGAAATTAATTAAAGACAGAACTACCATTGTGATTGCACACCGTTTGAGCACTATTAAACAAGCGGATCAAATTTTAGTCATCGAAGCCGGACATATTGTAGAGCGTGGAACTCATGACCAATTGATTGCCAAACAAGGTAGGTATTATGAATTGTATACGTATCAATCTAAAATTTAAGTGATTATCGATGTGTTAGTTTTTTATTGTTTTAGTAAATCGTAGTATCCCAAAGTGTTATTATTTGAGGATAATAGTATAATTAAAAAGAGCCAATCTAATGTTAGATTGACTCCTTTTGGAAAACTGATATTATTCTTTTAAAAAATTGACTTAGTTAGATTTAATAATCTTTACTGTTTTAGTCTTATTGTCTGAATGTAACTTCACAAAATAAACGCCATTTGCCAAAGTTTCTATAGAAACTGGTATTTGATTATTATAATCTAGCTCTTTAACCACTTGACCTTGCAAGTTTATAATTTGTAAGTTATATATGTTATTGTCAAGACCTTTAATTGTAAAACTTGTGTTCACAGGATTTGGATATAAAACAATCTCAGTTGTATCAAAATCATTCACATCCAATGTAGAACAATCCAAACCACCATCAGTAATCGTCCAGCTATGATTAGTAGTTAAGTTAATTCTAGCAATTTCACCATTACAGTACACACTAGATCCACCATCAAATGTAATACCTGTTGGTATTTGTGTTTCTCCTCCAACAGTGTCTAACGTATTCCATCCAATTAAGGTGTTGTCATAATTTTCAAGTGAGATTGAAGCATTTATAAACATACTTCCCATGTTTGTTACAGAACTAATGTCCCATGCACCAAGGCTCTGATCAAAACTTGTTGTTTGTCTGAACATTAATTCCATATTGGTTACATTAGAAACATCCCAATTACTAAGATCTTGATTAAAACCATTATTATCCGCAAACATACCACGCATAGTTGTCACGTTGCTAACATCCCAATTACCTATCGGCTGATTGAAGTCATTCGCAGTAGCAAGCATTAATTCCATATCAGTAACAGCACTAACATCCCAGTTATCTAACGGAAAAGAAAAATCAAGTGCTCTCCAAAACATTCTATTCATAGTAGTCACACTACTTACGTCCCAAGTGTTTATATTTTGATTAAATTTAAATGCATCATAAAACATTCCTAACAAATCTGTTGCTGAACTAACGTCCCAGCTTCCAAGCGGTTGATTAAACTCAACAGCTCTGTAAAACATTGAACCAAAAGTAGTTACTGAACTTACATTCCAGTTCCCAATTGGTTGATTGAATATCGAAGCTTGACTAAACATATTTCTCATAGATGTTACAGAACTAACGTCCCAATTACCTATTGGCTGATTAAAAGCCGTTGCATCATAAAACATGATACTCATGTTGGTAACATTTGACACATCCCATGAATTAAGCGGTTGGTTAAAGCTTGTTGCTCCAGCAAACATACTATTTGTTTCGGTAATAGTGCTCATGTCCCAAGCATTTATAGACTGATTAAAACTACTACAATTTTGAAATGCCCTAGCCGTACTAGTTGCTAATGATAAATCAGGCACGTCGGCTGCATTTACTACAAGGTTTGAACAGCCATAAAAACTATTGGCCATAGAGCTCCATTGTTGTGCTCCCCATTGTTCTACAGACAAGATTTTGTCTTTATCTCCTTGATTATTAAAATATATACTTGGAAAAGCTCCTTTAATAGCAACAGTATACGTTCCCGCCACAGTATAATCGTGCGTGATATCTCCTGTCACACCTAAATCGTCAAATGTACCATCGTTTTCCCAATCAATATCGTAGCTATAACCAGTTCCAGTAGTTGGTATAGTGATAGAAGTTGTAGTAGAAGTTCCTGGGTTATCTGTTTTCCAGCTAGTAATAAAATAAACTGTTGGATCACAAAATTTTCCACCATCAGTAATTGTCCAACTATGTGTTGCTGTTAGGTTATCTCTGGCTGTTTCACCATCACAATACTGACTAGATCCACCATCAAATGTAATACCTGTTGGTATTTGTGTTTCTCCTCCAACAGTGTCTAAAGTGTTCCATCCAATTAAGGTGTTGTCATAATTTTCAAGTGAGATCGATGAGTTTATAAACATAATTCCCATGTTCGTTACAGAACTAATGTCCCATGCACCAAGGCTCTGATCAAAACTTGTTGTTTGTCTGAACATTAATTCCATATTGGTTACATTAGAGACATCCCAATTACTAAGATCTTGATTAAAACCATTATTATCCGCAAACATACCACGCATAGTTGTCACGTTGCTAACATTCCAATTGCCTATTGGATGATTAAAACTATTTGCTGTAGCAAGCATTAATTCCATATCAGTAACAGCACTAACATCCCAGTTATCTAGCGGAAAAGAAAAATCAAGTGCTCTCCAAAACATTCTATTCATAGTAGTCACACTACTTACGTCCCAAGTGTTTATATTTTGATTAAATTTAAATGCATCATAAAACATTCCTAACAAATCTGTTGCTGAACTAACGTCCCAGCTTCCAAGCGGTTGATTAAACTCAACAGCTCTGTAAAACATTGAACCAAAAGTAGTTACTGAACTTACATTCCAGTTCCCAATTGGTTGATTGAATATCGAAGCTTGACTAAACATATTTCTCATAGATGTTACAGAACTAACGTCCCAATTACCTATTGGCTGATTAAAAGCCGTTGCATCATAAAACATGATACTCATGTTGGTAACATTTGACACATCCCATGAATTAAGCGGTTGGTTAAAGCTTGTTGCTCCAGCAAACATACTATTTGTTTCGGTAATAGTGCTCATGTCCCAAGCATTTATAGACTGATTAAAACTACTACAATTTTGAAATGCCCTAGCCGTACTAGTTGCTAATGATAAATCAGGCACGTCGGCTGCATTTACTACAAGGTTTGAACAGCCATAAAAACTATTGGCCATAGAACTCCATTGTTGAGTTCCCCATTGTTCTACAGACAAAATTTTGCCTTTGTCTCCTTGATTATTAAAATATATACTTGGAAAAGCTCCTTGTATGGCTATTGTATATGTACCAGCAATTGTATAATCGTGCGTGATACTGCCAGTTACGCCAAAATCGTCATAAGTACCATCGTTATTCCAATCAACATCGTAGCTATAACCAGTTCCAGTAGTTGGTATGGTAATAGAAGTTGTAGTAGAAGTTCCAGGGTTGTCAGTTTTCCAAGTGGTAATGAACTCGGTTTGTGCAGTTAGGTTTCCAATTGTAAAGAAACACAACGCAACTAAGAATAGAGGGATTTTTTTCATAATGTATTTGGGGCTAAATATGTTATTGAATTATTTTATAACATCGCCAAACATACCGAAAATATCGATGAAATACGTAAGTAGCATACTTTAGATATGCGTCTAAATTAGATTTTGACACTCTATAAATAGATTATCAGGTCGAAAAAATTAAGCATTTATGCTAGATTAAGACTTTAAAAATCAGCAAGTTATAAGTATAAAAAAATCTACAGAATGGACTTTGAAGAAATTATTGGTTTGTGAGAAATATATATGTGTTTAAATAAGATTTGAACACGAAAAAACCCTATTTATGATATAAATTACACTATTGACAGCAAATAATTAATTATTATTTTGAATAGATTGCAAATAGGTCCCTGGACTAAAACCTGTAGATTTTTTAAATACTTTACCAAACGAACTTCTATTTGCAAACCCACAATGTAAAGCCAAAGCATCAATCGTATTTAAGTTTAAATAACCATCAACAATTAAACTTTTAGCTTTTGTTATTCTTAAAGTATTTCTATAGGAAGAAAAACTCAAGTTTAAATTTTGTTTTAAAAAGTGAGACAAATGATGTGTAGGAATATCTAATAGTTGCGCACACTTATTTAAATCAAAATCTGGGTTTATAAAATGTTCCTGTTTTTCGATGTGTTCTAATTTACTTTTTATGTCTTCAATATTTAGTCCATATTTTGGTTCCTGTTGCACATTTTTAGGTTGCTTAGTTGGTTTGACTTTATTAGTCAGACGATCATTAGTTCCGTTTATATGTAAACCATATAGAATAGAAGGAAATGAAATAGGAATTATTGCTATTAAAAACAAGGTCACATAAAGCGTAACTTGTATTAGTCTAGCATTATCCTGCAAAAATGAAATTATATGGAGATTAAAAATTCTTTCAATACCATAGATGGAAGCTATTAATGACATTAAAAACAACAAAACATATAATATTATAAGCCAACGTATTTGAATAATTTTAGATGAACTTCCTAATCTGACAGAACGAATAAATTTTAATAACATTGGCAATATAGCTATTAGCGCAAAAAACTGCCATACATGTCTTATTACATAATGTTGGTTTAAATGCAATAGACCATATTTAGCATTAAACCTCTCCGTTGGATTGTTGATGGCTAGTTCTATTATGGTATCATACGTATGGTTTGGGCTAGCATATACTATAATAACATCTATTATACTTAACAAAAAAGGTATAAACAATAGTAAATAGATCCATTTCCATTTAAAACTATTTTTAATAGTACTAACAAAATAGAAATACATAGGAACACTAATTAGGCTATAGATGGGAAGTGGCCAAACATAAAACCATTTATAGTCACTAATTAAATTAGACACTATAATATAAGTTTGTAATATGTATATGGAATATATAAGATAGAAAAAAGCTAAAAATAGTATGGATTTATTTATAGTCCGTTTTTTTATAAATAGATTTATGGTTACAACAAAACCGAAAACAGATATAATAAGGAGAATGTTATTCAAAAGATAATAATGTTAATATTGATGATTGCTTACAAATTGAATTTATCTATAAGAATTTCCAAAAATTGCAATATAAAGCTTTTAACAGACTTACGCTGAGCAAAAACCATGAATATATTGTTAAATTCATTCCACACACATTCCACTTCACTCCTATCGTCGTTTCGTAAAAGAGTGCACGCGCACACTTTATTTTAACAAATAAGTACTCGTGAACCGCAAACGGTTTCATTAACATTGTAGGAGAAACTTTTGAGATAAATTTTTTAAGAAACAGTAAAAATAACTTTCGCTTTCACCGAGCTCAAGTTACATAACATAAGTACAAATACATTATTTTGTTTATTACACTAGAGATCCATTTTTTAACTGAGTATAATTCATTACCTACAAAAGTATATTCTAGCATTCCCAAAATTACTAGGGGAAAGCTAGCTGTATATTATACTTAAATTCTTTGGTGTATTCTTTTTGCAAGACACAATTATACCAAATAAACTTCATAATGACTGATTAAATTCATTTGGTATTATTCTGCAAACACAAAGACTTGTTGTTTTCATTCTTTTCTATTCATCATCTGCATTATTTTGGGTTGTTCAGTTTATAAATTGAACAACTTCATTTTTTAAAACAGAAAGACTACTCCTTTTTTCTTGTTCATTTTGTACTTAATTTTATAAAACTTAAATAAGTATTATCTCACTAAAATAAATAGACATAAACTGTGAGTGTCTTTAAATGTTTGCAGCAACTATATTTAAAATTAAATAAAAAAACTATGAAATTTAAACTGTCAATTTTTTTAATGATTTTTGCCTTTTTTATCACTTCGTGCTCTAAAGAAGATGTTTCAACACCAGCTGATGCTGAACAACAGAAAGAAATTTCTATTGTTTATAAAGGTGTTTCGTATACTACAGTACTAAATGACAAAGATGAACTTATCAAGACTCATTTAACTGAAGAAATAATAAGCGCTTTAAATACGGCTAATGTATTCGAACTTGAAGAAGATAATAAAGTGTATTTATTTGATACTACTGAAGAATTAGATGCGTTTTTAGATGAACTCGATCCTAAGGAAATACGAAGTAAAATTCCTGTAGGAACTACCAGAACAGCATTTTTTATTCATTCACATTATAGAAGTGGTTCTGGAGGAGCGATTACTCCGCGCATAAGTTTAGATAACAACTTCGCTGTTGCTGAACTAAGAGATATTCAACGGGCAAATAATAGGACTCCTTGGCACGATAGAATATCTTCTCTTCATATCACAAATTCTCTTAACACTTATTTTTATGTTCGACTTTATGAGCATAGAAACTACGGAGGAAGAACACTTACTTTTCGTGTCCCGAGACATACCGTAAAATTCGTTCCAAATTTACTAACATACAATTTTAATGACATAACCTCTGGAATACGCGGGTGGTATTAATTCAATAACAAATTAAAAACCTTTCTAACATCAACTACTTTCTGAGAAGTTTTATGTTAGGAAGGTTTATACGAAAGTTGTTGTGTAATAAAATATTGAATTACGATGTAATAGACAAAATGGTTGCTAATTAATCATTAGGCTTATGCGGTTTTAACTTTGGATGTTTTGGCTTATTTGTTGGATTGACTTTTCTTTTTTTATCTGGAGATCCGTCATCTTTCTTCGGTTTTGGATCAGGTTTAATAGCTTCAATTTTCATTGTAAAATTTTATTTCATCAAAACTAACTCAGTTTTTGGACATTACTTTACGGAAATCCGAAACCAACAAAAAAATAAAACAAATACTCCTATTTCACTTCACTCCTACACTTTCATGAAGTTTCCTTATATTTTAGTATCTTTTTATTTTGATGAAAAAAGAAATAAAAAACCAAGACTGTACAAAGCTTTGCAAACTAAGAAAATCCTAAAGTTATTACCTCCTGATTGTAATGGTCTCACTATTTAATTTGATCTCCAAAAATGCACCCAATTCGGCATCATTCATAAATGTAGCAGCTCTAGTTCCTATTTGAGCTTTTACTAATATATAGCCTTGCAGACGGTTAGTTGATGCGTTGTAACAAACGGAATCAAATGTAACGCCCAAATATTTATCAGCTTTAAGACTTTCGATCACAAGGATTGGAATTTCTCCATTTTTCTCAAGACCGTATCGCCTTCCTGCAAGTATGTCTTTGTATATGCTTGCATTTTTATAGGTATTCGCATAATGTTTTCTACCAACATCTAACGTAAATTGTTCTGTTTCTGTGCCTAATTCAATTGAAAATGCTATTTTAAATTGTTTTATCATTGGGCCAGCTGCCCAAGGCTTAAATCTAGGAGGTTTATCTGCAAAATTTTTGGCTTCATCAAATCGGTCGGAAGCGTCTTTTACCATCACCATTACTTTTGATCCATTAGCGTTTTCCCACCAAAGCAATTCCGAAGGATGTATTTCTGGTCTGTTACCATGTACTTCTTCTCTAACCCAAGGTCCATAAACACATATTTGTTGATTTTGTTGAAATAAGGTACTATCACGTTCTGTCATAAAATAATGAAAATCATTTAACGCAGTTGGAGGCGTCACTTCTGCTTCCATGCAAGGTTCTCCACGACATAATTTCCACTCATCAGATCCATCTCGATATGGTCTTACTTCGTCTATTAACCTTTCAAAACTAGGATTAGGGTTTATATTTATGTTCCAATCATATTCGCTAGCTCCTCTAACGTTATCAAACACACCTTTAGTAACACCATAGCTTTCAAATGTGCCACATAGTATTTCTCTAGTTCCTCTGACTGGATACCAGTTTCTTCCCCATAATACGGGCTTTTTAGCTGCGGCATTACTAATGTAGTTGCCCGTAGAATCACCGCCATTAATACCTAGCATTTCATTCATTACTATTGAAATTTCTTCATTTTGAATACGAGTACAATCATCACAGTCATCAACGTTGAAGTATCTATTTATGTCTTCCTTGAAGTTAAAAATTCTCAGATGGTAGTTATCTTTAATAATAAAGTCACTACGATCATCAACGTTAAAGTTTCCAACTCCTTTATAATGATTGGACGCTGGAAAGCTAATTCCTGAACTACTAAAGGCAGTATTTTTTGTTAGGATAACGCTACTAAAAAAATTCCCAGCATCGTTTACACCAATAATTGCAATATGTGTATCACTTTGTATGATGAAATCACTTCGATTGTCTCCATCAAAATCACCAATTTCTAAAATTTCATCCGTCGTTTTATACCGCCAAAACGAATCTCCTAAATACTCTCCTACGGCACCAATGGCAACTCTAGTAAAATCTCCTGAATCGTTCACACTGATTACGGATATATTAGTTGCACTTTTTATGATAAAGTCACTTCGATTGTCTCCATCAAAATTTCCAACTCCTAAAATTTCATCCGTCGCTTTATATCGCCAGTACGAATCTCCTAAATACTCACCTCTACTTCCTATTGCAACACGCGTAAAATTTTCATCTTCATCTAAACTTAGAATGGATAAATTGGTATTACTTTTTATAATAAAGTCACTTCGTTTGTTTCCATCGAAATCTCCAACTCCTAAAATTTGATCTGAGTATTTTAATCTCCAAAATGAATTGCCTAGATATGAGTTGTCAACTCCACTAGTAATTACTTTAAAAAGTCCTTGATCATCAACACTTTTGATTCCTATATGTGTATAACTTTTAATTATAAAGTCGCTTCTATTATCATTATTAAAATCACCGATTCCTAAAATTTTATCATTCCTATTATAACGCCAGCCTCCTTCAAAAGTTCGGTTACTAGAAATATTACTTGTTGTTAAAAAATTGCTGTTATTGTCTAAACTTATGATTCCCAATCCGGAATTGTTTTGTACTAAAATATCGTGCTTATAATTTGGGTAGAAATATCCAACACCTAATATTTTATCAGTTGCACTAACAGTCCAACCCAACCTGGAAGATGCTGGTATTGTTGAGCTATTCGCTGTCTGTACTACCGTAGCAAATTCGTTATTTGCATCTAATGCAATAATTCCTAAACCTGAACCGCCTTGAATAATAAGTTCGCTTCTATTATCAAAATTAAACTTACCCACTTGAGAAATATGATCTTGTGATCTCAATACCCAGCCATTATCACCTAATTGGCTTGGAAAATAGTTTACGCTATTATTTTTAACAGCTATTTGTTCAAAGAAACCTTGGGCGCGTAGATTATTAGTTAAAAAAAACACTACTAAACTTACAGCTAGATATCGTTGAAAACTTAAGTCTTTATAATTCATTTTAAATGATTTTAAATGATGAAAATATTTCCTTCCTAGGAAACTATGCAACACACATATTAACAATTTATTGGAGAAGGTGTATATTCACGAAATAGACCTTGGTACGTCACAGGATTTCTGATCACTTGTTGCGGATTGTCGCCAGCTGCATTTGATATAATGTCACAGGAATTATCATTTCCTTCTCTACCGTGCGACATGCCCATTTCATGACATAACTCATGTATAAATAACGCTGCTCTAGTATCATAATTTTGATTTGCAGCAAACCAATTTTCACTGATATGAAACCTTATAACTGGGCTTATAAATCTTGGTCCTCTTGAATATCCTCTTCGACCTGGAGAATCTGAAAAAAAATTAGAAGAATTTGGGTGTACTACTATTATTATTCGTCTATTTTCCAACCATCTTCTAAGCTTTCTGATTCTTCTGTATACACGTCTTAATTTTCTGTGTTTAGTTTGCATTCCAATCCATTTTCTGATATTTGGAAAATCAGCAATTCTAGCAAGCCGCCTTCTTCTTCTTGTACTCCAAATTGCAGCTATTTCTTGTTCAACCTGCCTTTGATATATAAGAGCTTGCTGTCTTGTGTAATGAATCATATTTTTACGAGATTCATTTAAGAAACCTTCAGGCAACTCATCTTCATCCCATACTCTTATAACAGTTCTTGCCATAATGTTTTAGTGTTTTATCAAATTTAGGTTATTGAACATCCTTAGCATATATGGTTTTTCCCTTTTTTTTAAGGGTTTTTTTCCTGTATAGTTTCTAAGGTTTTTTTGTTGTAATAGCAAGAATGAGGTAATAACTTCGCTTTTACTAAAGCAAAATTTCATAACGCGTAACATTATGAAACAGCTATGTTTTTATAAGTAGACTATAAATATTACCAATTTTAGATTATTTTGTTAGTATGAAACGTTACATTTTATATCGTCAATAATTCTGTAATTCAACTAAAATTAATCTCTTTCAGATTCTTAACACTAACACTAAGACTTAGATTTAGGCATTGCATAAATTTTGTGTAAATTATAGGATAATATAGTCATAATTATTAGTAAAATGATCAGAGTGGCTACTCCATAAGAATATACAAGAGTAGTATTTAAGCTATTTTCATATATATAAAATGCTTCTTTAATTTCTATATAAGAGGTTTTTTTAGAATTTGTAAGGGCTATGTAAAGTAGGTATAAGAGAAAAGATATTAAGTATACAATAATTTGATAAAGGATTATTTTAACGCTTCTTTTTGCTCTTTTTATACATATCATTAGTACTAGAAAAACTAATATGGAAACTACAAAAGTATAATATTCAGAACTTGTATCAGACAGATCGTAGACAAAGTAATAATTTATGAATAGAAAAATATAGTATATAATAATTGAAATAAAGATCCCAGTAAGATAGATGTGTAAATTAAAGTATTTGATTATTGATGTTGTAAAGAAAAGAAAATATGCAATAAAACATCCATACATAAACATCTCAAATATTTGGTATGAAGTAGACTGCGTACTCGTGTATATAAGGTAATGCACTTTGGATAGTTTATAATCCGTAGTTCCATCTAAATTAGAGTCATAGAGAGATGATTGTATTCCATCATAGTTATATAATTCTACACCTGCGATGCGCATAATCTCTTTACCAGTTAATTTTTGTGACTTTAATAAATCGGGCTTGATATCTTTGAGCATTTTTTCACAAACAAGTCTGTAATTTATTATGGAAGCATCATAATATTCGCCATCCACTTCATAAGAAAAGGTTGTAAAACTTTTTATAGTAGTACCGTTATTCTTGATTATTTGTGTTGGTGTTTCGTGAATTAGAAGAACTTTTTCATACGTATCAGAATAAAAAGAAATTGATTTCTGTTTTGATAGATCAAAGATTGTCGTGTAGTATACTAGAGAATCTGATATGTAATCGTGGTATTCTTGGTATTGTTTGAAACTTAATTCCAGATTAGTATTTGAGCTTTCAAAATTGATTAAGCTTGGTGTTAGCGTAATAAAAGGCTTTTGATTTTCAGTAGAATCTTTATGACTCAAGTTATAACCTGTTCTATCAAAATTAATTCCGTTGAAGTTAATTCCGTTTAAAGCATTTATTTTGCGCTTATCGAAGTTAATTTTTTTATCAAAATCTTTAAAAAATGAATCTCGCCTGCTAAACTTTATATCATCTTTTGGATAACTATTTAATCGTTGTCCATAATTATATATTTTCGGATAGAGATTTGTATTTAATTGATTTTCAATATATTTTTCTTGAATAGATGTATTGAAATACCAGTTAGGAATTACTATGGTTGAAAATATAGAAAAAAACGCGATTAAAAATAAAAAGGTTATTTTGATATGATGATCATTTCGCATTTTGCCAAAATTAGCACCAAAATTAAATAGAGCTTGGCTATACAACCAGTAGACTAATAATAATACTCCTAAGCAAACACTTAAAGAATTAATAAAAATATGATTAAACATTACACTCGTAAAACTAAGAGGAGTTATTTTTATAAGTAGTACCATAAAAGCTACTACAAACGCACATAAAAACAGCAACTTATGAATTCTACTTGACCATAAAACAGGATAGTTAAGAAGCAAATAGTTATCAATTTTTTTGATGAAAAGCGGAAATATTTTTATGGATATTTTTTTCATATTATGCTTTCTTAGATTCGAATAATATTCTTGTAGAATTTGTAATATCTCTAAAGTAATTAATTGGTATTTGACTATCTACTAGCAATCGAAGCATTTGCTCTTTTTTACAATCTTTTGAAGTATATATTAAATAATATTCTCCGTCAGCTTCCACATTCTTAATCATGTCATTGTTTAAAATAAATTTGAGTTTGTTAAGGCTCAATGCTGAGTCTATTTGATAACAATTAAATTTATTATTTACACCAATATTATCTACAGGTCCATTGTGAAGTACATTTCCGTCTTTTAAAAATATAACTTTATCTGATATTTTTTCTAATTCATACAAGTTCTGAGATGAAATAAGAATTGCCGTTGGATTGCTAACCGAATTGGTAATATTTCTAAGATCGGATAATAACTTAGTTTGAGCTTTGACATCTAAATTAGCTAAAGGTTCGTCAAGAATTATTAAATGAGGCATCCAAATTAGCGCTTTTGCTATTTCAAAACGTAATTGTATACCACCAGATATTTCACGCCAATAGAGGTCTTTGTATTTATCTAGGTTTAATCGTTCAATAAAGTGATTTACAACTCTAGTGTTTTCTTTCCCTATAATACCTTTAATGGCTGCAATAAAATGTAATTGCGTCTTTAATGTGTCCAAATTTCCCCAATCCTTTATTTTTTGAGGAATGTATGCAATACTTTTTTTTATGGTACTAAACTTATTTTTATAATTGTAAGATATTCCAGGATATTCTACGGTACCACTATCTGTTTGAATTATACTTCCAATAATTTTTAATAATGTGGTTTTCCCATTTCCATTTTTACCAATAATACCAATAATCTCTCCTGAATACACTTTGATGCTAATATCATTAAGCGAAAAATTACTTCTTGGATACGATTTCGTAATATTTGAGATTTCCAGAATTACTTTTCTATTAAATTTCTGAAGAAAGTGGTTTCTTAAATTATGTACTTTGTTCCAATCATCTAAATTTTGAGTCTCTTTTAATTCATGCTGTATCTTCGCTAATAAATCTAAAGACATCTCTAAATATTCTTTGGATTGGGCAGGAGTTATTCCATTTTCTTTTCTATAACTTATTGCTGAACCCAATAAAATAGTTTCATATATCAATACAGAGTTTGGAAGTAAAAAATTGGATAACTCAAAAATCAAATCATAAGAATTTGGGAAATCTGCTTCGATTTCAGTATCGGAAATAAATGGAATATTGATTTTTTCAGTATTATACATTCTGTGATTCAATTTCTGTTAGGATATCCAATATTTGTTTGTAGTAAGCTCTTCTTTCCTCCAAATAATCAGGTCTTTCTAAATCGCTTCTCTCATCTTCTAAGTCTCTACATTCAGAAACCAATATTATTACCTCCGTATTATGTTTTTTATGGATGTCAAAATCCTCTACAAAATCCATTAATAAATTACACGAATTAATAAAACCATTTGACATAATTAATTCGCGAATTTTATTTGCTCTTTTATTGATGTCATAAGGCTCTTGAAAAGTTGCCATGTTTGGGAAAAGCCGAATCAAATCTGCTATATCACCTTCATCTTGAATAGGTGTATGTATTTCTGGACGAACTTCTTCACCTCCTGGATTAAGAGATTTAATATTTTTATAAGTTGTATCACATAACTCTCTAAGTGTTAGAAATTTATTTTTAATTACTTTGCTTCCTTCGGTGAGAGATCTTTCTAAGCCTTCAGTAAACATGGTTATATTACGCTCTGAAATAATGATAGACGGTAAATCTTTAGAAGAAGAACACATCATTGTGGTGCCTCTTTGAGGGAAATCGCTTATAAATTGCTTCTCGATTATAGGAAGAATTGACGATTGATATTCGGTAGAAGCCTCACCAGCAAAGCAACAATCGAGTATGAAATAAGTTCGCAAATCGCGCGCATCTTTTTTCATTCTATTCGCTAAATTACTAAACAATAAACCTGACATCGCTTTATTGTCATCTTCTATAGATTTTGTTGCCAAAATAAAACCTTGTTTTCTATCAAAACAACCATGACCTACATAATAAAAAATCAAATCAGTAATTTGATTTTCTGTTTTTTGTAAAAACTCTCTAAGCTTAGTATCAATAATACTTGGTGCGATATCTGATTCAAATAAATCAAGAATATTTTTTTCATCAATGTTGTAATTTGAATTACTTAAAAAATAATTTTTCATTTTTAAATAAGACGACGTAAAGGCAGATGAAGACGTGAGCTCCTTAGATTTATAAAAATCACCAGACCCAAGAAAGATTAACCCAATTGTGATGTTTTTACTCATTGTCTTTTACTAAACTATGTAAACCATTAATGATTGTATCTAGATCATTACTAGATATATTTTCTACATGAAATTCGGAATCGCCCTTTTTGAAAGTTAACTTTACTTCTCTGTGTTTTATAAGCCAATTTACGATGCCTTTTGATACAGCTACAACTGCTGGCGCACCTAGAATGACGGCTATAATAGTTCCAGCATCTTGAGTGTTAGGTCTTTCTTTTAGTAGTTCATTTTGTAAATCGGCGCTTTTACTTAAAATATTTGCTAATTCGTTAGCTAATACCTGCTTATCGCGAAATGAAACATTATCAAATGAAATAAGTGTTTTTTGCTCTTTCATACAGATTAAATTTATTTAAAATGATTTCTTCAGTATATTTATTAAAACATAAATTACTGACTACAATAAAGATACAAAAAAATTAACAAGTAATATTTTACGGATAACCGTAATGAAATATTCTGATAGAAAGAATACTCCTATTTCACTTTACTCCTACGCTTCAATAAAATTTTTGTGTAATTCTCATAAAACAATTCGCTAGCGTATAAAATTACGCTACGATACATTGCCTTTCTTTATACAGAATCATTGTTGTCCGATAAAAGATATAAGACCGCTTACTTCGACTTCGCTCAGCAAAAGCCGCTCATAGAGCCAAGAATAAAGACTTTATGCTAACTATTTGACAATCAGCAGTAATTTAAAAGCAAATAGTGTGTTTTCTATCTTTTTAATCGGACACTCATGATATTTTATAATTAAATAAAAATAAAATGAAACAGAATCTATCAATTTTTTTAATGATTTTAGCCTTTTTTATCACTTCGTACTCTGAAGAAGAAATTTCAACGCAAAATACTCCTGAACTACAGAAATAAATTTCCATTGTATATAAAGGTACTTTTAATGCTACAGAAATAAATGACAAAGATGAACTAGACAAGACCAACTTAAATGAAGAAATAATAAGCGCTTTAAGTACGGCGCATGTATTCGAATTTTTAGAAGTAATGCTCGCTTGGATTATGTTAATAACTTCGCTGTTGCTGAACTGCGTGATATTAATGCGCATGATTTAATATCTTCTCTTCATATCACAAATTCTCTTAATACTTATTTTTATGTTCGAATTTATGAGCATAGAAACTATGGAGGAAGATCGATTACTTTTCGTGTCCCAAAACATACCATAAGATACGTTCGAAATTTACAACACAACAATTTTAATGATATAATCTCTGGTTACCGTGTTTAGTATTAACCAAGTGCACAAAATAAAATAGCTCCATTGCCCCAAATTTCACTTAAATTACAACTCTTCTGTAACAGGATCACAGGGAAATAAAATAGTATAACTTACTCCTTTTCCTCGCACAGATGCTGCTTCCATGGCGCCTAAATGTTTTTCAACAATTTGCTTGCAATATGCCAAGCCAATATTTACTTTGTTAAAATGTGCTGTCTTTTGTATGATTTTATCTAATTTGTAGTTCAATCCTAAACCATTGTCTTTGTAGGTAATTTTGACAAAATTTTTATATCTGTATTTTTCTGTGTTATTGAAATAGTAGTTTTTTATCGTTTTAACCGCAGTTATTTCAATGGTTAATTTGTCGTTTTCTGGATTTTGTTCTTTTATAGAATTTCGAAGCAATTCTATAAAAAGGCGTCTCAGCATTTTCTCATCTCCTGGAAATTCAATGTTTTTTATAGGATATTCAATCACTATCTGTTTTTGATCATCCATTTGTAAAGATTTCGCAGCATTCTTTATGATGTCATTTAACTGTAAAGAATTGTGGTTTAGTTTAATACGCTTTAACTCCTTATACCTCAATAAGGTTAGCAGCATTTCACTCATATCCGTATTATACTTAATAATTTTATTTAATCTTTCTTTAATAACTTCAGGTAGCTCACTATTTTTAGTCAGTACATAGTTACTCATAAATATAGATTTGCGTAAAGGCTCCTGAAGATCATGCGAAATTAATTTGTATATTTCCTGTTCTTGCTCTTTTAATAGCTTAACCTCTCGGTATTTTAATTCTAAAATAGTTTGCTGCTCTTGTAATTTGTTTTTTGCTTTCGTCAGTTCTGCATTTTCTGCTAATGCAACTTCTGCAGCTATTTTGGCATCGATAAGTTCCTTTTCAAATTTATGCCTTTTAGAGATTTCCATACCTCCACAAAGTATTTCTACAACATCATTATGTTGCTTTACTTCCACATTTAACAATGCAGGTATATGCCCGTTGATACCTTTGAACACAAGGTATATTTCACGAACAGAGTGTTGCATTTTTATTAAAGGATAGAAATGTGTTTGATAAAATATTTTACTACCAACGGTTAGTAAATCTTCTAATTGGTAGCCGACAACTTGCGCTGCTTCTACCCCTAATTTCGTTCGCAATTCACGATTCATTCTCATAATTTTTCCAGTGTCGGAAATAGAAAATAAAAAGCATGGGAGATCTTCGTAAATGTTTTCCCAAGACGATTGAGTGGTAGAATTATTAATACGCGTGCGTTTTTAGATAATTTTTTATAATTATAATGGTTTCTTCTGGATGACTTAAATGCGGACAATGCCCAGTAGCCTTCATTTTTTCAAAGGTACTGTTTTGAATCTGCTCGTGAATGTATTGACCTACTGTATCTGGCGCAATTGCATCGTCCGAACATTGCATAACCAAGCAAGGTTTTGAAAGATTTGAAAGATCTTCTCTATTATCTGAGAAGAAAGTCACTTCTGCAAATTTGCGTGTAATTATAGGATCTGTAGAACAGAAACTATCTTGAAGTTCCTTGGTCAGTTCTGGCTTGTCGTCATTTTTCATAACCACAGGTGCTAAATATGCTGCCCAGCCTAAATAATTGTTATCCATTACTTCTAATAAGCCTTCAAGGTCTTCACGAGAAAAACCTCCTAAATAGTCTATATCATTGACATAACGCGCCGAAGGACCAATAAGAATTAGGTGGGAGAATATGTTTGGCTTTTCAATAGCTGCCAATACGCCAATCATGCAACTCACACTGTGTCCAACAAAAATAACATCTTCAAGTTGTAGATCGTTACAAATATCAATGACGTCTTGCGCATAGCCTTGTAATTGAGAATAGCGCTCTGGTTGGTAGGCAGAGAGGTCAGATTTTCCGCAACCAACATAATCAAATAATACAATTTTAAAGTCTTCTTCGAATGCAGGTGTTACATAACGCCACATATTTTGATCACATCCAAATCCGTGAGCAAATAGCATCGTTTTTTTACCTTGACCCAGAACTTTAACATTGTTACGCTTAAGAATATCCATAGTTCCGTTTTTAGCTAAGTCAAAAATAATATTTTTTACTATATCTTGATACTATTAGAACTAATAAATTTGAATTTGAATTGCTTGTTTCAATTTTTGAAGTAACTATTTAAACAAATTATGCGCAAGTATTTGGTATTTTTAGCAAACTTGTTAGATACGAATTCAAACTATTTATCAAAAGCAATTAACGATTGTTCCAAAAAATCCTTCTTTGATTTTATAAATTCCTATCAGATAGCGTACGCTAAAAGATTTTTATAGATGAAATTTTTTCTAAGTGTTTTATATAAATAATTACCAAAGAATCAGGTTTTAAATCTAAATCTGCTTTTTTAATTCATTTAAAAAGATAAATGGTACTACATCTTCAAATTATATTAATAAACAAACTTACCTAACACAGCATTAAGCTTCTTGATAAGATAATGTTTACGAATTCATCGTATTTTGATACAATTACACAAAATGTCTATTTCGCTCCAATTCAATACTCTTGTGAAAAATGAACATTCATTAAACAAAAAAAAGTGCTATCATATTAACTATGATAGCACAATTTTCAATTAAAATGAATTGAATTTACTTAGCAGTAATATCAATGATTATTTCAACTCTTCTGTTTCTCGCTCTTCCATCTGCTGTAGTATTAGGTGCAACTGGTTGAGATTCTCCTTTAGCAGAAATAGAAATTGTACTGTTTCCTAAATTCTTAGAATCAAGGTAACTTTTAATTGCTTTCGCTCTAGCTAAAGATAGATTGATATTATAGTTATCAGTTCCTCTTGCATCTGCATGCCCTTGAATAGAAATATTATAGTCCGTATCACTTGTTAAACTAGTAGCTATTTCATCTAATATTGCCTGCGCATTTAGATCAAGTTTAGTACTGTCCGTATTGAAATAAACTTTTCTTTGTCCGGTAACAGGTTTTACAACTGGAATTTCCACTACTGGTGGAGGACAACCATTAAGTGTTCCTTTAATTTCAGGACAATTATCTTTGTTATCTGGGAAACCATCTCCATCTGAATCAGGACATCCACCAAATTCAATAAGACCTTTTACTTCAGGACATAAATCATCTTTATCAGAAACACCATCTCCGTCTGTGTCAGGACATCCACCAAATTCAGCGATCCCAAAAGTATCAGGACATAGATCTAAATCATTTGGAATACCATCTTTGTCTCTATCATTATCATCTTCTTCTTCTTCTTTTTCTGCACTTTTTCCAAGATTGTAAACTAAACCTAAGTTGTGATTAAAGTGTTTAGGCAAGTAATCTTTTAATGAATGCTTGTAGGTAGTTTGTACATTTAAACCAATTCTATCATTAAACCAGTATTTAACACCAACTGATCCGTTTACTGTTCCTGCGCCAACTAAAGAGTTAGAACTTGATCCATTGTTATTATATGGACCTTCTTCAAGCCAAGTATAACCACCACCAACTGCTACAAAAGGTTGTAATTTACCTTTTCCAAAACTATAGTTAGCCATAGCATCTAATCCATAATATTTTAAATTATCAACTAGTACACTTTCATCTAATTCTCCAAATTCTCCATATTTGCTTATTTCAGCTACTGTTCCTTTTGCAGTTATAGAGAAATTGTCAGTTAGGTTTCTTGTAGCTCCTACATAAAAACCTAAGTTCCAGTGATCGTTAAGATTGAAAAATTCATCAAAGTATTCACCTTGTGGCGCATCTTCACCAACAGGATACAGATCAATAGCACTTAAACCGATTTCAAAAGACCAACGACTTGGCTTTACAGACATTTTAGTTGCTTCTACTGTGTTATCTTCAACATCTTTACTAGTATCAAGTCTATAAGAAATACCAAAGTTGTGATTCCAATGTCTTGGTAAGTAATCCTTAAATGAATGTTTGTATGTTGTTTGTACATTTATTCCAAACTTGTCACTAACCCAGTATTTAAGACCAACAGATCCGTTTACTGTACCAGCTCCAATTAAAGCTTTTGGATCAACACTAAATGTATTATATGAACCTCCTTCAAGCCAAGTATATCCACCACCAACGGCGATGAAAGGGCGTAATTTACTTTTACCGAAGCTGTAGTTAATCATACCATCGATTCCATAATACTTTAGATTATCGACTAATACACTTTCATCTAATTCTCCAAATTCTCCATATTTACTTATCTCACTTACTGTACCTCTTAAACTTAAAGATAAGTTGTTCGTTAAATTTCTTGAAACTCCTGCATAATAGCCAAAATTCCAATGGTCATTAGCATTTATAAATTCGTCTAAAAACTCTCCTTGTGGCGCATCTTCACCAACAGGAAATAAATCTACAGCAGTAAAACCTGCATCAAAAAACCAGCTTTTATCTGTGTCTTGTGAAAAGGATGACTGCGTACAAAATGCTAACAATAATGTTAACGTAAAAATATTGTAATACTGTTTCATAATTTTAAATTTTTTTTGAATAATTTTTTTCTCTTTTTGTTTGATACTATTAACTAATAACTTTGGTAAAACCAATATGAAAGTAATATCTTTTTTCGGACACAACTAACTCATTCGATGTTTATATTAACACAAAAGAAAATATTTTTATTGTATTAATATTACTAACTAATAATTTTGGTAGAAATCGGTCGGCAAAATAACAACATTTTTTCGAAATAATTTACTTATTTTATGTTTATTTTACTGCAAGTAAATAACGTGAAATTTAAGCCTTAATTATTTACAATAGTATAATGAATTAATTTGATAATTCAGTAGTAATTAGCTTTTATTATTAGTCAGAATCTTACATTTTTGAGTTGATCTAAGATTTAAAGGGTTTAATATTTTTTAGTATAGTCTTCATTTAATAGATTTTTTACAGAAGTTTACACGCAATAACCTTCTTAAGAATTTGAACAAAATATTCTTTGTTGGCATATTTCTAGTAATTTTTAGGCAATACTGCGAGATAATTTCTACAGAAAGCGCTTTTTTGCTATGAATCCTGAATCGATCAAATATTCTGTTTAATTTCAGAAATGGAATCTAATGTTCTATGTAAAATATTTATCTTGCCCAAAATCTATCAAACAATAAAAAACGAAGAGATGATTATTCCCAAACTACATTATATATCTCAAGGAAATTCTCCAAAAGAACATTTAGAAAATATTCAAAAAGCGTGTTCATCTGGTTCAGAATTAGTACAATTGCGTTTGAAAAATATTTCAGATAAGAAAATTCTAAAATTTGCCAAAGAAGCTAGAGAAATTACAGCGCATTTTCAAACTAGATTGATTATAAACGATCATTACAAAATAGCTAAAGAGGTAAAAGCAGATGGTGTACATTTAGGAAAAACAGACTCCTGCCCTACTATTGCTAGAAAACATGTATACACTTGGCAAATTATTGGTGGAACCGCAAATACTTTACAAGATTGCGAAACATTAATTAGTAAAGAAGTTGATTATATTAGTTTGGGTCCTTTTAAATTTACTACAACGAAAGACAATTTACCTCCGATTTTAGGTCTAAACGGTTATACTGCAATTGTTGAAGCCTTACAAACTGAAACTCCAATTATTGGCGTTGGCGGAATTACCACAGAAGATGTTACAAGCATATTAGAAACGGGGATTTCTGGAATTGCGGTTTCTGGAGAAATTACACGCGATTTTAATATCATCAAAATATTTAACCAATTACTAAACGCATCTTCCACAGAAGAGCAACGCCACACATTCAAATAGGAAATGAATGCTATTTTATAGTTAGCATTTTTATATATAATTCTCGTAAATTAGAACTTCTACAAACTAGCACTGATTCGTACTATAATTTAGCTACAATTTTTGAGAGTCATATATATTAACTATTTTTAGTCTTTTGAAATACGAATTTACACCTAAAAATGACTACACATACTTACGAAAATTTTTATAATGACTAATTGGTTGTCTAATAATCATAGTTTGAAGTTTGTATGCTGTTTCATTATAAGTATGCTTTCAACACATTATATGTTTGGTTTTGAACAACATACAGATGATGTTGCTACAATTGATCTTCAAGAAACTTCGATTACTAATAGCACCGAAATAGCACTCGATGCTGACTGGTTATTTTATTGGAATGAATTAATAGAACCTAGTAATTTTAAGCCAAATAAACCATTTACTAAAATATCTCTTACGAATTGGACAGCGTTTACGCATTCTAACAACGAAAACCTTCCTTCTTTTGGATATGCAACGTATAGATTATTGATTTCTATTCCAAAGGAAAGACCGCATGTTTCATTATATATTCCAGCGGCGTATGCGGCTTCTAAAACGTGGATAAATGGTGAGTTAATCTCAGAAATTGGTCGTGTTGGTACTTCTAAAGATGAGACGTTACATCGAAGGTTTTCTCAAATTATTCCTTTAAATACGAATGAAACTGATTTTGAAATTGTTATTCAAGTAGCAAATTTTTATCACAAAAAAGGTGGAATTGATAAACCGTTAATCCTTGGTGCTAGTAAATTGCTTCTTAATAAAAGATCCAAGCAAATAATGGCTGACATGATTTTTATTGGATGTTTAGGCTTTATTGGAAGTTTCTTTTTATTATTCTTTCTATTTTATTGGAATAAAGACAAAGCTATTCTCTACTTTGCCATTCTTTGTATGTCGTTATCGTATATGGCATTGAGTGACAGATATGCGCCATTTGCAGAAATTTTTCAATCATTCAGCTGGATAATATTGACAAAGTTTGAATACATAATACTATTTTTAGCAGGAGCAGCAGCAAGTCTTTTTTTCTATAGTATTTTCTCCAATTTTGTTCACAAGCTATATTCAAAAATTATAGTTTACAGTTTCTGTTTACTTGCGTTATTAGCTATTTTTCTTCCGCCTCCACATTTTACCAAATTACTTTTACCATTTTTAATCTTAATGATTATTGATTTGATCTATGTGTATTTTGTAATAATGAAAACTATTATCATCGGTAAACGACACGAATCTATCTTATTATTAGTAAGCATGTCGCTGGCTTCTATCATATTTTCTGTTCATATATTTTTCTTTTTAGGTAAGAATGGAAACGCTATGATCTATGTAAATTTTGGTTATATTTTAGTCTTTTTACTCCTTTCTATGCTTTTAATGACGCGGTTTTCCAATTCATTCAAAGAACTTGAACGAGCAAAAGAGTTTGCACTTGAACAGAAAAAAGAAATTTCTATACAATCAAACGAACTGTCAAATGTGAACCTTGAATTAAAAGAAAATTTAAAAAATTTAAAAATATCCAACGCTGAACTAGACGGTTTCAATCACATTGTTTCACATGATTTGAAGGCTCCACTGATAGCAATGCACACATTAGTTTCTTTTATTGAAGAAGATCTTGATACTACGATTAATACAGATGTTAAAAATAACTTTAAGTTATTAAAAGATAGAGTTTCAAAAATGTTTGCTTTGATCAACGGGCTTTTGGAATATTCTAAAGTAACGAAAGGAAAAAAGAGTAAAGAATTGTTCAGCCTAAATAACTTACTAAGCGAAATTAGAGCTGTCGTTGATACTCAAAATGAACATATAATTCATCTTCCTGATGAGGATTTAGAAATTTATACAAACAAAATTGAATTAGAACATGTTTTTCAAAACCTACTTAGTAATTCCATTAAGCATAACGATAAAAACAGTGCGCTAATCAATATTTCATTTTCTAAGCTTCCAAACGAATATGTATTCGCTGTAAGTGATAATGGTCCTGGAATTGATGCAAAGTATCATACCAAAATCTTCGAAATGTTTAGTCAACTAAATGTGAATGATGAAGTAGAAAGTACAGGAATTGGTCTTTCGATAGTAAAGAAAATAGTCTACGAAAATCATGGAATTATTTCGGTTGAATCCGAAAAAGGAATTGGAACAACGTTGAAATTTTCATGGAGAATTTAATGTGCCAACTAAAAATAAGCATCATTGACTACAATTTCCGTTTATAATATCTTGTGCTGATGGATTATAAGCATTGTCTTGAATATTAACAAGATTAGCGTCATAATTTCCATTGGTAAACAAATTGGTTAACGCGCAAAAATTTGAAAGCGAAGGATTAGGACGACTAATAAAACCATCATGCCCTATGCGAATATCATTAACAACTGTTGTTAAATTTTCTAAACCAGTTAAACTCGTTAAAGAATAATTATCTTCAATTATCAGAAGATTTGAAATAGTTGTTAAATTATCTAATCCAGTTAAATTTGTCAATGAATCATTGTTTTTGATATTTATAGAACTAAAAGTAGTTAAATTCTCCAATCCTGTTAAGCTTGTTAACGCATTTGTTTCAAGGCGTAAACTACCAATGCTAGTAATATTAGTTAACCCTGTTAAACTTGTCAAAGTATAATTATAGGTAATTGATAAACCAGTAATAGATGTAATATTTTCTAATCCTGTTAAATCTGTTAACAATTGATTTCTAATGATTCGCAAGCCATTTAGAGTTGTCAGGCTCACCATACCAGTTAAGTCGGGTATTGAAGTACAACCATTTATTTCAAGGTAACCTGAAACGGTTGTTAAATTTCCTAAAGGAGCTAAACTTAACAATAAAGTATTATCTTTCATTATAAAGTCACCTGAGACCGTTGTTAAGTTGTTCAATCCTGTCAAACTTGTTAATGCGTCGTTACTATAAATGTTTAATATATTAGATACAGTTGTTAAATTTTCTAGACCAGATAAATTTGTTAATAAATCATTATCTAAAATACTTAAGTTATTTATGGTCACTAAATTGCCCATTGTTGTTAAGTTTGTTAATGCACTGTTCCGAAAAACTTCAAACACACCAGAAACAGTTGTTAAGCTCTCTAATCCAGTCAAACTTGTCAATGCATCATTATATTGAATGTAAAGATTACTTGAAACGGTTGTTAAATTATTCAACCCAGTTAAATTTATAAGCGCTGGATTGTATTTAATGTTAAGATCACCTGATACGGTTGTTAAGTTCTCTAATCCGGCTAAACTCGTTAGTGAAGCATTATCTTCTATTTTAAAATAATCAGAGACTTCTGTTAGATTATTCAATCCAGTTAAATCTGATAATGAAGAATTTTCATCGATAAAAACATAACCTGAAACAGTTGTTAAATTCGTTAATCCTGTCAAATCTGTTAATGAATTATTTCGATCAATTTGTAAATTTCCTGAAATGGTTGTTAAATTATCTAATCCAGTTAAACTTGATAAAACTTCATTATCATGAATATATACAAGACCTGTAATTGTTGTTAACGAAGAAAGACTTTGTAAGGAAGTTATCTGACTCGTATACTCATTAATTATCAAATTTCCTTCAATTGCAGTATAGCCAAACAAACCAAAGTTATCAACTTCTTGTTGACTTAATAACTGAACATCTCCGACATAAGTGCCTCCACCAGAATCGTTACAGGTAGATACTATACCTATGTCTGTTGTAGTTGTTACAAAAGCTAAATCAATTGGAGCTGATTCTTCAGTATTAGTCAAATCAAAAACAATCATTTGATACATATTATCTAATGCACAATACGTTTTGGAATAGCTTAGCGTTCCGTCAGTTATTACAGCCATTTCAACATTTAAAAAATTGGTGTCAGCTTCTTTATAAAGTAATACATAACCGTTTGTAATTGGGTTATCATCGCAATTATTTAATGTTCCTGTTATAGTCGTTTGTACTAATTCTGAAGGTAAATTTGGTACATTTAACACAAAAGAATTATCTGAAGAAAAAGGACCAACTTGTTGTGTGTGAATAATTGTATTTGAACATTCAGAATATATATGTATCGTTACAATTTCATCTTTAGGAAACTGACCACATTCTTGACCGACTTCATTAGAATATCCAGAATATATAACTTGATTCGTTGTATTTCTTATAATTTCTAATTTATTATTTGATAGTGTTACAGCAGCGTCAATTCCAAAACAAATAGTTACTGGAATAATTGGTGCATCACAATTCCACCAAGAAAAATGTGCCACTTCTGCGATATATTCGTTCCCAACTTTAGTTGCAATTCCTTGTTCTTTCCAGAATCCTTCTTCTTCATCAAAATACCATAAAGGCATTTCTGTTGGAGCATTTGGTGTAGAAGTATCCACAGGAAAAGTAAGCGTTGCTGGAAATTCTTCGTTTATATTTAATTGTTCTCCAGAAGGAGAAAATAAGTTTATTCCAAGCATTCCGTAAGTTTCCATCATTGCTGCTGAACCATCTTCTCGTTTCCCAAATAAACTTCCTGGCATTTGTGAAAATGTATCAGAATTGTTAGGTTGTAAATAATGCATAACTACATCTACTTGCCCAGTATACGCAGTTCCAGTTTCTGTTACAAATTCTCCTTGAAACGTTACTTCTGAACCATTAGATAAGGAAATTGAACTTGCACTTCCCGAAGTTACAGAACCAATTATATTTTTCGTTAAAAGTGTTATTTGTATATCGTTTGTACTATTCGGAATTGGCACAACGGTTCTACTTCCCGCAATATATCCGTCTTTTTCTGCTTTTACATAAGCGAATTTGTCAAACACAGAAGCACCATCGATTGCAAAAACCCCTAAATAATTTGTTGTGGCAATAGAATTTCCAATTGTAATTGAAACATTTTCTATACCTAAGCCAGCTTCATCTATAATTCTACCAATAAAATTTGAAGTTACCATATTCCCAAAATTCTCCAATGCAAATTCTTCATCTGAAATAGGTATTGGTTCAGGTTCTGGAGTTGGTTGTTCTACTGTTTCAGGAGTTGTAGGTTCTATAAAATTATCATCTTTTTCACAGGAAATAACAGAAACAAACACCAAAAATACGAATAGATACTTTCTCATTTTAAATAGTTTTTTATCTAAATCAAATATAAGAATTTTTAGTTATTACTTCTTGACAGTAGCTAATCTTTCGATTAATCTTTCAATTTTTTGGTTGTAAACTCTTGCTGAAAAACAATTCCAATTAATAATGAAATAGAAAAAACAACTTCTTCCACTTATTTCGTTTGCAGGTAGTATATTTGCCTCAATTATAAATACTGTACGAACAGTTAGTTCTTTATTCCTATGCCTTTTAAAAAATTACATGCCGATATACAAGAAAAGTTAGCATCTTTCGAAATAACTACACCAACTCCTTTTCAGAGCAAAAGTATTCCTGTCATAAAAAGTGGAGCTAATGTGTATTGCACGGCTTCAAAAGATAGCGGAAAAACAACCACACTTATACTTACTACGTTGCAGAAATTAAAATGTGAAGCCGTTGGAAATTCGCCAAGAGCTGTAGTTCTTGTAGAAAATAAAGTAAGAGCCTTAGAATTATATGAAACTTTTTTAACATATACGAAACATACTTCATTACGAGTGTATGTAGGCTATGAACAGCTTCATATTGATGTGCAAAAATCAGAAATATTTGAAGGTGTAGACATTCTTATTTCCACGCCTGTAACTATGAATAAGTTGTTGTTATTAAACGGATTAAGCGTTTCTCAATTAAAGATATTTAGTATTGATGACGCTGAATTTTTAGTTCAAAAATCGGCATACAAAGCACTAATGTCTATTACGAATAGTATTGAAAAATGTCAGTATGTGTTATACTCAGATAAAATGCATCCGATATTAAAACGTTTTGAATCCTATTTTATGGAATATTCTAGAATAATTGCTGACTAATTTTACTCATATTTTACTTCATATTATATAATTTTTCGTGGAGTTTAGCCAACAGATTTCCTTGTTTTTCTTTTTGATTTAAATACGAATCAATTGCAAAATCACCACTCATATATTCCTTTCCAAATTCTAGATATTTATGTTCATTATCAGTATCATTAAGTCCAAAATATGCTTCAGCTAGCGTAAAACAAATCCACTCTTTATCACCTCGATCTTCAAAACTATCTGACTCAACTACGCTACTCCACTTGGTTATAATTTCGTTCCATATTTTTCTAGCCTGACCATAATTAGCGTATAAATCTAATTTTTCTTCGCTCAAACTAGCTTTTAATACATACAAAAAAGCGACATTGATACCATTATAATAATCTTGCTTTACGTAAAACCCTCTTTCATAGTAATGCAATGATTTATTTAAGTTTTCTAGTGATTCATCTTGCTCATATAACCGTTTATGAATTGCTCCTAATAAACCTAAAGTCTCTGGATCTGTTGTTTCCTTTGGGTTTAGTTGGTCTAAATAGCCTATTGCTTCAGTTAAAGCTTCTTTTTCTGTTGGGATTTTTGATTTATAAGTCGTCAGTGCCAAAAGTTGAATGATAAAGCTATCGTTTGGTTTGTTTATAAGGGCTTCTTTTAGCAAATCTTTTGCTAATTTATATTTTTTTTCATTCTTCTTTTTTTCCGCTAATTCAACTAAATCATACGTAGAATGTGATTTATCAATACTTTCTTTAATTTCTTCAATTTCATCTTCAGTAAAACTTGGCGGAATTAAATTTGGCATAAATGTATAAATAGGACTATCTATTTCTGGTTTGGCTATAAATTTTTCTACTTGCTGCTTCAAATGAGCTTTAAATCTTTCCGCTTCGGTAACACCAATATCCTCTCCTAAATGCTTATACGAATGGATAAATACATGACTTACATCAAACGGAATTTTTAATTTGTCTTCAGCGATTACAATTGTAGTATTTGGTTTTAATGCATGTCTGACACCTAATTCGTAGATAGCATTTGGGTTTAACGTTGAAATATCAGCAACGACAAAATCTGCTTTTAGAATATTTTCATACATTTTTTTATCAATAACTCCTGCTTGTTCTAAATCGCAAGCACGATAGCATAATATATCTAAATCATCAAAAACAGGTTTGATAATGTTTTCAAAGGTTTTATCTAGATTTAATTTTCTTCCCGTTTCAAAATCAGTTTTTGTTTTGAATCCAATAATTACAAAGCATGTTTTTTTCATGATATTTAATTTAAAATAAATTGATAAAATTGAGAAGTAAAATTTCCAAGTTTGAATACAATTATTGATTTTTTATCTAATTGTATCATTGCATTTTGAATATCTGAATCATTAATAATATTATCTTCGAGGATAAGTAATATTCTAATAGAGTCTTTTAATTTTATAGCCTCCTTCATCTCCCATTTCATGTTTTCTGTTGGAGCTTCTGCCCAATAAAAAATAGCGATGTTAGATTTTTTTATAAACTCTATTACTGTTGATTCCCAGTCATTTTTATTAGAATGCTTATGAATTGAAATCTCAGATAAAATTTCTGTTGTATCAGTTTCGTCACCAATAATTCTTGTGGTAACTAATGTGTAATCATTTATAAGGTTTATCTTTCCATATAATCCTACAATTGGTAATATACTATTTGATAAATTAATTGATTTGGTAAATCTTCTAAAGATAACTATGTTAAAACCTTTGGAAAGAAAGGCTTTTAATGTTTTTAACAAAACATGAAAATAATATTTAGCAAAAATAATAGCAATTAAAACTGGTCCAATTATTTTTAAAGCCTTATTTTCAAATGGAATCACCTCGTTTAGCGCCCAATAAATAAGAATAATAAGTGCTGTTTCTGCAAGACTAATTCCGAAATGATTATTTGCTAAAAAATTAGAAACACCATAATATTTAGGTCGTCTTAATTTTAGAAAATCTTTGAAATTAGCATAATTCATAAAAAGTTTTGAACCAAAAATAATACAGGTAATTACCACGAATATCCACCACCACTTTGAGTGATTAACATACTCAAAATAATAAATTGACAATGTGCCAATGATAAAAATTGGAACTAGTGTAATTGTTATTGATTGTATTTTTTTCAAGATATTATTAGCCTAAAAACGTTTACTTAATATGATCTAATTTAATATCTCTATTAGCAGCTTTCTTTCCAATCTCATACAATAATTCTTTATTTTTAGATTCTGACATTTCATGTAATGATTCAATCTCTTTTTTATTTAAATTAAAACCTAAATTACTTAATTCGTTATTATTCAACATCACATTATATCTCACATAATGCAATGCTGGTTTGTCACAGATTAAGTCGTCTTTTAAATCAAGTATTTCACTATCTATAACTCTTGCGGTAGGAGAATTTGATAGATACTGCAGCATGGTTTGGTTTAAATAATTTGCATCTTCCATAAATAATTCAGGGACCATTTTTGCCCAACCTAAAAGACCTTTTTTTGCAATTTTATCTGGATTATATTTTTTTGTATACGTTCCTGTGCCAATAGAAACAAGCGATATGCTGTCTTCTCCTGTTTTCCAACGATATGGAAACTCACTTAGCGTTCCAACTAGAAACAATTGAAGCGCTGGATTATTTGCTAAACTAACACCTCCATCAATAAAAGCCCCAATTTCTCCGAAACCAACATCAATTTTTTGAGGAATAAAATAGCTTGGAGCTGCAGCACTTGCTCTAACTACTTGCCTTAACAACATTTCTTTATTATGATTGAAATGTTTGCCGTCTGGATGATTAATAATAGGCCAAGTACTTAATGAATCAGCTCTTTTAGTAATGATACATAGTCCCGTTTTGATTTTATCACTTCCGATAGTAATATCTCCAAAAACTTTTTTTAATTCTTCTTCTAGCGGTTTAAAATCAAACTCAGCTTTATATCTTTTTAATGGATTTAAAAACCAACTTCGCTTTTTTCCAAAAATTTTATCGCCAATAGTAAGATACAAATCTTTTATTTCGGATGCTGTCATTCCTATTGAAAGTCCAGCGGCAATAATTGCTCCAGTGCTAGTTCCTCCAATTAAATCAAAATAATCACATAACCTTAAATTTGGATTATTTTCTTTTTTTCTAATAAGGTCTTCAACTTTCTCCAAAAAACCTAATGTAAGTGCTCCTCGTATTCCTCCGCCATCAAGAGATAAAATCCTGTTTGGTTTGCTATTGTTCATGTTTTATAATTTATTTACATGTTTTAATTTAACTCATGAGTCTATTCTTTTATCAGTCTCAGAAGTTTTTTCCTGTCAGTTGCATAATCCAGTATGATATCTAAATAATTTAGTTCCAGAATAAGCTCATTATTTTTGTTTACTTCTTTGCTTCAATCTTATCGCTATTTTGATACGAAATAAAAACACATTTACATTTTGGTTAATGAATGATTTTCTTGATTCAAATTTTATTGAAGAATAATAGCTATTTAATGTCGTCATCTATTATTTTGAAGCTTCTTTAATTGAATTAATATTTCTATAAATATAATAAATTTTAACAACCATATTTTTACGGAATCCCGCAATCAATCAAAAAAATAAAACGAATACTCCTTATTTTACGTCACTCCGATCTCCAGTGAAAGCACCTTTTTTTGACTAAAATTTAGTTATCTCAAAAAAATTATAGATTTTTTGGTATCCAATAAATTTACGCTCTAGAGCAACGCCAAACAATACCGTTACTAGGTTTTCATGAATAAACCAATGTTTCAATATGTGTTGGGAAATCAATTTTACAATGCTTTTGAAACAAGCAGGAAATCAAATTAATTTTCCTACGGGAAGTATATAAGGTATGTTGAGTTTTAATTTTGGAGAAATATCTATTATTACGGAGCAACCTTATAAATCTTCTGATAAAGAATACTATTTCAATCAATTAATTTCTTTTAGTTATGCTCAAGAAATAGATCTTTAGAGATTCATGGATTTGGAATTTTTAAGAAAATCCAATGATCTCATATTTTAGACAAATACCTAACTTCTATAATTATTTAGTATTTTAGTGATAGCTTTAATTGAAATTCTTAGTTCTCTTATAGCTACTAACCACCAAAATAATTAGTATGAAAGTTCCAACTTCACGTATTAAGCATGTGGTCGTTATGATGTTCGAAAATCGTTCATTCGACAGTATGTTAGGGTTTCTTTATAAAGACAACAATAATAAATCGCCGCTTGGTCATCCTTTTGAAGGATTAACTGGTACGGAAACCAATCCTGATAGTAATGGGAATTCCATTACTGTATTTCCTATAGACAAAAATGATTCTCATGCCTATTTTATGCCTAAAAAAGATCCAGGAGAAGGTTTTGCCAATACCAATTTTCAGTTGTTTGGAGCTGGCAAAGCACCTTATCCAAAAGGCATTGCAAACAATCAAGGTTTTGTTCGGGATTTTGAAAATCCTATAGATAATAGTCCGTTGGAGAAAAAAGAACATCCATATAAGAAAAGTGCAACAAATACTACCAAAGCATCTAGTGATCATGATTATAAAAGTGATGACTATAAAAAATGGTATAAAAAGCCAAGTCCTTCTGGACATGCTTCAGATGTTCCTGATTTGGATGGTGTTGCACCTAAAGATATTATGGGAATGTACACACCCGAAACACTTCCTGTATTATCAGGCTTAGCCACAGGATATGCTGTTTGCGATCACTGGTATTGCTCTGCTCCTACAGAAACATTACCCAATAGAGCGTTTACGCATATGGGAACTTCAGAAGGCTATTTGTATGACGAGATCCATTCCTATAGTTCAAAAAGTATTTTTAAGCATTTAATGAATCATAATAAATCATGGGGGATTTTTGGAAATAACGGAAAACCATATACAGTTTCTTTTTGTCAAGATATTCCAAGTTCATTGCCGAAAAACTGTCAAGTAGGGAGTTTCGATACTTTCAAAACCGCTTTAAAAGAAAAAAACTTGCCAGATTATACTTTTTTGGAGCCTATTTGGGGATCGCAAGGAAATAGTCAACATCCCAATTATAACGTAGCTCTAGGCGAACAGTATTTACTAGACATTTATACTGCACTAAAAGAATCTCCTCATTGGGAAGATACTTTACTTGTGATTACGTATGATGAGCATGGCGGTTGTTATGATCATATTACACCACCAAATAATGCAACTTCTCCACCTGCTAAATCTACAGCTTTCGGGTTTGATTTTACACGTTATGGCGTGCGTGTTCCTACGGTATTAATATCACCTTGGATTGAAGCTGGCACTGTATATCGCACCAAAGGCGATGTTCCATTAGATCATACTTCTATTCTGGCAACATTGGAGAAAAACTTTAATGTTACGCCACTCACCGATCGTGATAAGGCTGCTCCGGACGTGCTCGATGTACTTACGTTATCTAAACCAAGAACAGATACTCCATTGAAAGGAATAACTGCTCCTGTGGCAAATTCAACTATTAAAATACAGAATCATGCTTCACAAATTCAACAAATGCATGCTGCTGCTTTAACAGATAAACACAACCGAGAAACTGGTGAAGCTAAAACGACACCTGATTTTAAAACTGAAGAAGATGTGAAATCGTATATCAATACAATGCATACTAAGTATTATTCTTAGTAGGGTTAGAAATACAAAAAATACGTATAACCTGATCTTACCCACAAAAAAAGCCCATCAATAATTGATGGGCTTTCATTAAACTTGAAATGTATGTTTAAATAACTTTTACGTTTACTGCGTTTAATCCTTTGTTTCCTTCTTGAAGATCAAACTCAACTTCATCGCCTTCGCGAATTTCGTCAATCAATCCTGAAATGTGTACAAAGTGGTCTTTTTCAACACCTTCTTCTGTGATAAATCCAAATCCTTTAGTGTCATTGAAAAATTTTACTGTTCCTTTACTCATTGTAATATATTTAATTTTTAATATTACTTGTATACATTCAATGATCGTGCCAAAAATGATATTGTCGCCTTAAGAAGTATACTATTTCATTAAATTAATTTTAACAATAGTAGTGAAATGCTCTTTTAAAATAGAACTCATCTTGACTCTAAAAAAACTTATGCTGAGCGAAGTCGAAATAAACGGTCTTACATCTTTAATCGGACACTACGATTATATAGCTTCTGTACCTGCTTTTGCTACTGCATGATCGTTTTCAACGGAACTTCCACTTACTCCAACAGCTCCGATAACTTGTCCAGAACCATCTTTAATTGGTAATCCACCAGGGAAAGAAATCAATCCTCCATTAGAATGTTCAATATTAAAAAGTGGTTGTCCAGGTTGTGAAAGCTTTCCTATTTCGCCAGTTGGCATTCCGAAAAAACAGGCTGTCTTTGCTTTTTTAAGCGAAATATCAGCACTTCCCAACCATGCACCATCCATTCGCGCAAATGCAACTTGGTTAGCGCCTGTATCTACAACCGTAATATTCATTTTTGTGTCAATTTCTTTCGACTTTGCAAGTGCCTTTTCAATAACGGCTTGCGCTTGTTTTAATGTAATGTTCATGAGTTTATGTTTTTATATCGTGTTAAATTATATTTTCATTAAAACTACAATACACATGCGTCAATAACTACTGACTTATGTCAATTAGCAAAATATTAACATTTAATGTACTACAAACTCTAATGATTAAATTCATTATATATTTCTAAGGAATGTGTTAACATATAATGTATTCAAGCTAATAGTGTGTTCCGCTTCCGCTTAAATTTGTATTGATACAATTCAAAATAAATAAATTTTAAACCGTAATCGATACATTTAGTACACATGTCCATTACATAAACAATATAAAAAATGACTAAAAAAACAATTTTAATTACAGGAGCTGGATCAGGATTAGGAAAAGGAACTGCGTTAGGTCTTGCTGCCAAAGGACACAAAGTAATTGCAGGAGTTCACAAATGGGAACAAAAATCAAGGTTGATTGAAGATGCCAAAAAAGCAGGTGTTCAAGATAATCTCGAAATCATAAAATTGAATATATTAGACATCATGGATTGCCAAAAAGCTTGGGAATACGATGTAGATATATTAGTAAACAACGCTGGAATAGGACATTCTGGGCCAGTTTCTGAAATGCCCGTAGGATTAATACGTGAAGTAATGGAAACGAATGTATTTTCGAATCTTGAATTTGCACAACCTTTTATCCAAAAAATGGTAAAAAGAGGAAGTGGAAAATTAGTATTTGTATCTTCTGTTGCCGGACTTTCTACAACTCCATATTTAGGTGCGTATAATGCGTCTAAACATGCGCTTGAATCTATTGTACAGTCTTTAAGAGACGAATTAACACCAATGGGACTTACTGTTGCAACAATTAATCCTGGTCCTTATGATACAGGTTTTAACGATAGAATGTATGACAGTTATGCACAATGGTTTGATGAAGATGTACATTTTACACCATTAAAAAATATTGAAGCTGCAGCGAAAAAAATGGCAGAAAATCAGTTTGATCCAAAAGCAATGATTGAAAAAATGATAGAAATTATACCTCAAGAATCGCATGATTTTAGAACGATTTTACCAACCGATTTTGTTGCAATGTGTAAAGAATATCAAGAAACGCAATATAAAATCCAATCTGACACCGTAGATCCTTCAAAAAAATAATAAATAACTTGAGTTCGATGTAAAATTTCAGAGTGTTTTTTTGTCTTTTCCGCAGTATAGCAGGGGTTTTTCGTTAAGAATTTTCGAATCCTTGGAGAAAATTTAGGAAAATTCATGTGGTTTTAGTTTTTCCATAAAAGAAAAACTAAAAATACCTCTGGAAATCAAAGATTCATGAGTTCCAAAATATAAAATAGAAATCATACGAACTAAAAGCGCACTTTCTTTTGTGAAGCCTGTGCTGAACTTGATTCAGTATTCTTTGTGCGAACAAAGAAAACGAAAATAAAAATATGAAAATCAGATACTTAGCACTTGTTTTGAAATTATGTTCAAAATTTTATTTGAGTAAACTTATATCGAACTCAGGTTAAATAGGCGCCTAAATTTTCTAGAAACTATATGTTTATTTCTGGACGAGTTATAACCACAAAAAAAGCCCATCTTTATAGATGGGCTTTTGTAAAACTTGAAGTATATTTTTTAGATAACTTTTACGTTTACTGCGTTTAAACCTTTGTTTCCTTCTTCTAGGTCAAATTCAACTTCGTCGCCTTCACGAACTTCGTCAATTAATCCTGAAATGTGTACAAAGTGGTCTTTTTCAACACCTTCTTCTGTGATAAATCCAAATCCTTTAGTGTCGTTGAAAAATTTTACTGTTCCTTTACTCATCTTAATATATTTAATTTTTAATAATTACTTTTAACTAGGCAAAGATAGTGCCAAAAAAGATATAAAACCTACCAATCGATAGGAAAATAATCTTTTAAAAATTTTCCGCACCAATGTTTTCCCGTATTTATTCCGTCAATCAGCGGATCTAGTACTCTCGCAGCTCCATCAACAATATCTAGCGGAGGCTGAAAATCGTGAACTTCCACCTTCTTTTTCGACAATTCAGCAGGATCTTCGTCTGTAACCCAACCTGTATCAACCGCATTCATGTAAATTCCGGACTTTGCAAAAGTAGCTGAAGATGTATGTGTTAGCATATTTAAAGCGGCTTTTGCCATGTTCGTATGCGGATGTCTATCTTCTTTTTTAAAGCGATGAAACTTCCCTTCCATTGCCGATACATTAATAATATGTTTTTTACCAGTATCTTCTTTCATCATCAAATTTGACAACCGATTACACAACACAAAAGGCGCAACAGCATTGACCAATTGTACTTCTACCATTTCTGTGGTTTCAATTTCGCCTAATTTCAATCGCCAACTATTCGTTTTTCTCAAATCAACTTGTTGTAAATCAGCATCCAATTCACCTTCTGGAAAAACTTCAGCAGTTTGTAACGAATTATCAAAACTATACGGAATTTGAGAAAGCTCGGCTGAATTTCGCAACCCAATTCCAGGTTCAGGTCCGTGCCAAGTAACTGGCAACATATTATTTTTAGCTGTTTTTGATGAATCAACACTCAAATCAGACAATTCTTGTAAACAACTCACATGATCTTTCAATAAACGCTGTGCTAGTTTCGGAAGTTGATCTACAGGCAATTTTTCATTTTCCATTAAATGGAAATAAAAACCTGAAGGTCTTCTCACAGTTTGTGCAGCATTATTGATTAAAATATCTAAGCGATCATACTTTTGTTCTATATAATTACAGAAAATCTCCACACTTGGAATATGTCGTAAATCGAGTCCGTGAATATGCAAACGATCATTCCAATCTTTATAATCTTCTTCTTTAGAAAATCGAATGGCAGAATCTGCTGGAAAACGTGTCGTAGCAACAACTGTCGCGCCCGAACGTAACAACATCAATGTAATATGATACCCAATTTTCAATCGAGAACCTGTAATTACAGCAACTTGATCTTTTAAATCTGTAGTTTGAAAACGCTTTGCATAATTCAAATCGCCACAAGTTGTACACATTGTATCGTAAAAATGATGTAATTTCGTGTACACTGTTTTACACACGTAACAATTTCTTGGCGATTCTAATTCTAATGCTTCATCAGGAATTGAAGCAGCAGCGAGTAATTTTGGAGCAACAAACAGTGCGGTTTCACGTGCAGATCTAATTCCTGTAGTTTTCCGAGCATGTTTGTCTTTCGCAATCATTTTACGTTTCGCGGCTTTCTTAGCATCTTTTCGGCGCCGTTGAAACTCATCACGATTTGGTCTAGACAATTCGCCTGCAACCTTAAAAAGTGCAATTCGTTGCGCTTCTGGCAATTCGAAAAGTTGATTGGTATCATCTAATAGTTTCTGCATCGTTTCGATACAAGATTCTATATCTAGATTGCGATTTTGTTCACTCATAAAATTATAAAAATATATTTTCTTTTGCCAGTTGTGAATTTTGATAAAATTCGTCAATTCGAGTGAATTTTACGATTGAAAATGAGTAAAATTTGTATCGAGAAAGGAGTTTTTTACACTTGAAAGGTTCTCGATACGATTTTTCGTGCCTCAAAATCACTCGACCTGACGCTTCATTGTACTTTTGAATTTGAAATATACAATGGGTTGATATTACTTATTTCGCTTCTTCTTAGAAACCTCCGATTTTGTAGCAACAGTAGTTGTTTGAGCCAAATAATTTGCGAATATTTTATCTACCAATTCTTCTTTTGTCAAATGATGAAAAATGGTTTTTATCTTAGATTTAAAATCTTCCGAAACATCACGATTTGGTTTCGTCTTGAATATTTTTTTCGCCCACAACAAGCCATTATTCTCTTCAATACTTTGTGCGTCCGCTTTTTTAAATTCACTGAACGTAATTCCTAATTCTTCTTCAAATTCAGGAATTTCTATCACTTCTTCTTTTTGTATAACAGATAAGGAAAGTCCCTTTGCTCCTGCTCTCGCCGTTCGTCCGCTTCTATGTACATACGTGTCAAACGTATCTGGCAAATGATAATTGACAACATATGAAATTTCTTTGACATCAATTCCACGCGCTGCCAAATCGGTTGCAACCAAAATATCTATATAACCTTCTCGGAATTGTCCCATAATCCGATCACGAATTCCCTGCGAAAGACTTCCGTGAATTGCTCCAGAAGAGAACTTATTTATAGCTAATTTTTTTGCTAATTTATTAACTGCGGCTTTCGTTTTACAAAAAATAATTCCGCGTTCGCCTTCTTTAGAATTTAAAAAATGAAGCAAAACTTCTAGTTTTTCAATCGGTTCAACCACCACATATTGATGATCAATTCCTTGATGACCAACAGTTTTCATATCTGCTTCAATATGAACCACATGTTTTGACATGTAATTCTGAACCAATTGTTTAATGGTTCCTGGCATTGTCGCTGTAAACAATAAAGTTCGTCTCGATTTTGGAATTTCTTTAATAATACTATCCAATCCTTCTTTCAGCGCGCTTAACATTTCGTCCGCTTCATCTAAAATAAAGTAAGAGATATTTTTTATGTTGATGGCTTCTCGTTTTACTAAATCTGCCAAACGTCCAGGAGTTGCTACAATAATATGTGTAGCTTCTTTCAATCGTTCTATTTGAGGTTTTATAGGAACGCCGCCACAAATGGAAGCAATCGAAATTTTAGGACTGTGTGTTGCAAAAGATTGTAAATTATTAAAAATCTGATTTCCCAATTCTCTCGTTGGTGCTAAGATTACAGCTTGAATTGCGGTGTTTTCAGTATCAATCAATTGCAATAAAGGCAATCCGAAAGCAGCAGTTTTCCCAGTTCCTGTTTTTGCTAGTGCAACTACATCTTCTTTTTGATTTAGAATAATCGGAATCGTTTTTTCTTGAATATCCGTTGGAACAGAAATTTGCAAGTCCGCTAAACTCTGCTGTAATTGTTCATTAATTCCTAAATCTGAAAACTGTTTTGACATGAAAAATAATTTTCGGCAAAGGTAAGTAGAGTTTTGGAGGAATTTGTTTTGATTGGGTTATATTTAATTGGGTGGTTTGTATAAATATATTTTAAAGTTGAAATCTTATTTTAGCAAAAAAGTATATCTAACTTACTATTGTAGAGCTTTAGAATGTTTTTGACTAAGTATAATTCTTATTTTAAGATTATAAATTCCGATTTTCTAAACAAATAAACTTAAAAACAGATAAAATTGAAATCAAATATTCTTAAAATCGGAATACTTTATCTTATTATTTAAATTTATGTTCCAAAAAATAGAAAATAATGACCGAATTAGGATTGTTCCTATCAAGAAAATCAGTTAATCGTTCCGACGTTTCAAGAAAAACAGGAATTAGCAAGACTAGACTTAGTGAGTTAGCAAATAATAAACGTACAAAACTTAGAGTAAACGAATTATATTTAATTGCATTAGCAATTGATATAAATCCTTGTGAAATTTTCAAAGAAATATGTGCGGATCTCAAATTAAAATAAGAAAGTTATAATAGCCTAAATACATATGACAATACCAGAATACTTCAGAAAAATATCAATAGAAAGCTTATTTACAGCAAATACATTTAAAAATTGTTGGCCAACTTGGAAAATAAAAACAAATCAAATTTTAGGAAATAATTATAATGAATTAGATGTTATTAATCTTGGAGATTCATTATCAGATATATTTAGAACTACTGGGGCTTCAGGTCGTGGTCAAGGTCAATTATCTGGAGGCGGCGTAGCTTGGGAATCATTGGTATGTTGGTATATTAACCTTTGTACAGTGGGAAGTAGAACTGTTGCCATAAGAAAAATGAGTTTAGTACCCAAACCGATTCAGGATGCTATAACAGTAAATTATGGAAATTTTGCTTGTAACACAGAATCAGATATTACTGTTATAACATTTCCTGATCTACCAGATTATAATATTGATATTTCTAAGTTAGCAATATCCAATAATGGAAACTTAATAAATAACTACAAAAAAGGAAAATTTAATACTGAACTATCAGATTTTCTTTCTGCTAGAGATTTTGATGATTATGAAATTGGTGTAATTCAATGTAAGGCTAATTGGAATGATAATGCACAAATTCCGATGCTTTGGGATATGATATATTCTGCAAATGGATTTAGCGGAAGAAATATTACTATTGGTAGAAATGGTTTTAATATTCATAACGCTAGTAACTTTTCATATTCATTTGTAACAGTTCCTTCTAATCAAAACGCAAAGTACAAAGGTAGTTCTGTAGCGGTTAAGAGAGTGACCAATTTATCTGGCGGTAATTATTGGGGACTTCCAACCGAAAACAACGTTGCACGTTCATTAAAAGAAATATTTTCAAATAATTTTCAAACTGGATACCCAAATAATATTCGTACTGAGGTAAAAAGTGCAATTCCAAAATTCAGTAATAGTTTATCTTATTTCGATATTATTTAATATTCTTCAATATTTCTAAAGCTACAGCTCTAGCCATTAATGGTGGTACAGCATTGCCAACCAAAGTATATTGAGGTAATTCTGTTTTTCTATTATTTCCGCCTGTGGAACGTTTACCTTGAAAAACAAATGAATCATCAAATGATTGCAATCTAGCCATTTCTCTAACAGTTAATGCTCTTGGGGAATTGTAATGTATATAATCATCAGGAATTGTCATAACCGTAGGGCTTTGACTATCTGGTTTTAATACGTTGTAATTTCTCTTTTTAGAAGATAATCCGCATTGATTTAATTCTTCCTGAGCTCTTTTATAATTTCCTTCTTTTAAGATTATATTAAGACGCTTAATTACGTCTTCTCCTTGATTACTTGTTTTATGATTGTGAAGAAGGTCATAAACTTTTTCTCCTTTATTTAAAGCTTCTTCATTTTTAACGTAAAAAGGTTTGGTAGCTTTTTTAAATCGACCATTTAATCGACCACTTCTACTCCATTCTGCGAAAGTTTTTCCTTTTATTTTAATTGGTTTGCCATTAATTGAACGTTTCTTTAAAAGGCTTTTCATTAATTTTGCTGTTCCATTATATTGTTTAGAAATATCAACTAAATGATATTGATGAGCTTCTTGATTGTTTCCAATGAAATCTAAATCATGCAACGCTTCAAATACAGAAACCTTTTCTTCTTCTGTAACAGTTGATGGAATTTCTGATATAAATTTTTGATCTTTTCTACATCCAATGAATAAAACCCGCTCTCTATTTTGAGGAACTCCGTAATTTGATGAATTTGCTATAAATGGAGCTTCTATTTTATAAAGTCTTATGTCGCTTATTATTTCATCTAACTCTCTGTTTTGAACTTTATCACAGTAAGCACGAATCATTGTAAGACAATCATCAATGTTTAAAACATAAATTTTTAATGCTTCGATTATGTCATCACAAGATTGCTTAAATTCTTTTGCTACATTTAATTTGTTAAATGCTTTTTCAACCTTATTAATTATTTCATTTGAATCTATATCTGTGAGGAATTGAGTAAAAGAGTCTACGAAGTAATCATTATCAATATTACAAAAGTCCTTTTCACGAATAATATCACGTTTTAATTTCTCCCATTCTTTATTTCTAACTAAAAGGTTAAAACCGTGTCTAATTGTACTTATTCTTTCATCAGTTTTACTCGTTTTATAATCAGCAATATTTGGAGTTAGCTTTTTAAACTTAGAATCAATCGTTTTTATGTAAATCTCTTTTGCTTCTTCTGATTTAGAATCCGTGAACTGTTCAATTTCAATTCTCTTAATTAAACAATCTAATAAGAAACTACTATCAACATTGGTTTTCTTTAAAGACTTTATAAAAGATGATAAGCGAGGAATTTCTTTAATATCAACTATTGAGTTAATTTCTTTAAGAATCAACTCTTTTATTTTTCCTTTCTCTTTTGTTAAAATTCCTTTAACGTTTTCCATAATAAAGTACTTTGGTTGAAGTACTTTGATTACTTCTAAATAATGAGAAAACAAATCATCTTTCTTGTCAAATTTTCTTCTTTTACCGGCTAAACTAAAACTTTGGCAAGGTGGTCCACCACATACAACATCAACTTGTTTATCTTTAGTTTTGGAAAGTAAGTTATCTAAAAAATCAGGTTCAGTTATATCTTGACATAAAAAATCTGCATCTAAACCTAATTGATGATTATATCTTACGACATGAGTTAATTCAGCATTTTCATTAATATCATTAGCAACAAGAAAGTCAAAAAACTTATTATTATGTTCAGCTTGTAAAAATCCTTCACTAAAACCACCAGCACCAGCAAATAAATCTACAAAAGTAAATGGATTGCCATATAACTCAACTTGTTCTCTTACAATTTTCACGCTATGGTTTTCCTTATAAGCACTTACAAAGCCATTTAACATTTTCTTTATATCATTATTTGTATAACTCTTTTTATAGGAGTTATTTAATAAATCATCTGCCCTATCTTTCAAATAAGCTAAGTAATGATTTATTTCTGTTGCTCTTTCGGAGTTTTCTTTTACTGATTGAGTCTCTTTGTCAAAATTTTCTTGCTTTATTTTTTCCCCTGTTGATAATTTAACTCGTTCAGAATTACAATTAATTGTTAAGTGAATCGGAGAGAATCCTTTTTTATCAGGTTTATCGAGATAGAAATTTATTGTAGCCATATTTTGAATTGCGGACGTTTATGCGGACACGGACAAATTTACGGACACTAAATAAAATAACCTATTGAAATTATGTAAATTTTTCCAAATCCCTACTTCTTCCTAGATGTAATAAAATAAACACCAGCCAATAAAATGACTGCCGCAATGATGGATTGTGTTGTGAGTTGTTCATCCAACACATACCAACCTAAAATCAGTGCGACTATAGGATTTACGTAAGATGACGTTGCGACTTTTTCTGTGGAAACTTCTTTTAGTAAGTAATTGAAAGCCGTGAATGCTACAATACTTCCAAAAATAATCAACAAAATCATTGACCATTTTACGTCTGAACTCCAAATTAATGGAGAAGTCCATTCTTCGCCTAGCGCAAAACTAATAATTGCGAGCAAAACACTTGCAATTGCCATTTGATAACCAGTACTGACCAAAGGACTTTTGGGTAAATCAGCTTTTGCCACAAAAACGCCTGCATAACTCCAACCGATGATACATACAAAAATCATTAGAATTCCGATTAATGTATCGTCATCAGTTACAAATTCCTTTTGACTTACCAATAAATACATTCCAATAATACCCAATGCAACGCCAATAATGGACTTTGTTTTCATCTTTTTTTTATCGATCAAACGCATCATAATCAAAACGAATAATGGATGTGTAGAAGCCAATAAAGCAGCAAAACCGCTATCAAGATATTTTAAAGCCCATACAAAAATTCCGTTTCCAGAAACCATAAACAAAAAACCAACAATTAAAGAATTTAAAAGCTGTCGTTTGCTGATTCCTATTTTTGCACCAGTTATTTTCGCTAATCCGAATAATAATATACTGGAAAAGAAAAAACGAACAGATGCTAAAAAAAATGCTGGCAACTCTGTAACCGCAATTTTATTCAATAAATACGTGCTTCCCCAAATGATGTAAATGGCGATAAATGCAAGTATAATGAGGACTTTTGAAGGTATTGGTTTCATGTAATTTTGGTAAACCGCAAATGTACAACCTTGTTTTGAGTTGATGCGACTTCCATCCAATTTCTTGAATATTATTTTGTGTCAAATTAGAAAAATGAAAATGTGCTATTTTATGTTCATTTGCGTATAATTTAAAATCTAGCTGGAAACGTATGAATCGTCCATCCGCCGCCAGATTCCTTCATCGTTGCGCACATAATCGTTTCTCCATCCGTTCGGATATTTACCAATCCATAATGGTTTTTGGTTAAAATACGTGTTTTTTCTATTGGTTGCGTTCCGTAATTAATTGTAAAGAGTTTGTGCACGCTTCTGTAATGATAACTTGCCGTAGTTTTCGATTGTTTGTGTTCAGATTCCGTAGATGCAATGAATGCTTTTTCACGCTCAATAATTTCTTTTTTAAACGCTTTTTTTTCGTTTTTATCTTTGATCGTATCAAATGCATTTCGTTCTTCATATGAAAATAGTGCGTTATCTTTTATTTCTCTCTTTTTTAAAGCTAATAATGCTTTATCTGAAACTGTTCCATCGCCATTGGAATGATTTTGAATTTTAATATGACTTACTTTTCCTAGAGATACAGAACGCTCAATTTCAGTCATATATATCAACGGAGTTATCAATCGGTCTTTTTCTTCATCAAGTTCAAAATGTCCTGTCACAGCACTTGCAGCAACAACTTCAGGTCTTGGATGCGCATACCCTTCTGCATCACCCGAAGATATAACAGTTGCGCCAGCATTGATGTGTTTTAAAAATTTGAAAGATATGTCGTGACTTCCGTGATGACATGCTTTGGCAACATCGCAATTAAAGTTATCTATTTTGTCACCGTAGGCTTCCGTTAGCCAGTTCATACTAGCCGTATTTAAATCGCCTGTTAATAAAATACGTGCTTTTCCATAATCAAGACGCAAACAAATACTATGTCCATTTTTATTTATTCCGGTATTTCCAAGGTCTTTCAAGGCAATTTTTCCATTTTTATTTTTAGTCACTGGCGCCAACACTTTTATACTACATGCTGTTTCATCTTTCCATAATTCAGGCAAAGGTTTATTGGTTGCCAAATCTTCCGCCTTTACACCTATTCTTTGAAATTGAGTTTGATGTTCTAATGCTAGAATCTTCTTAATAAAACTCTTCCAATTGCCATTTAAAGTATCAGTATTCGTTTTATCTAAACAGCGTTTAGCATCTGCACTATCTCCTAAAAGTCTGACAAACCATCCATCATCTGTTGGACCAAGTTTATCTTTGTGCGTATCGTCTTTTTTAACCCAAGTAGATAATCCTGCATGATGAAACTCTTTGGCTGTGAATTCAATACAATCTAATTCTTCATCTTTCTTCGGATCGTACTTTACCAAATCCCAAAGTCCGCCGTAATGATCTGCATCACAATGAGAAGCCATCATACTATCTAGTGTAATGGAATAATCGCCGTAATCTGAAAAGAATTTCCAATCGACAAAATCTGCGGCATTTTTCCCTGTCATTTGGTTCGTTCGTTCCAATCCACCATCAATTAACATGTGTTTACCTTCTGGAAATCGTACTAATACGCCGTCACCTTGCCCAACATCGATAAAACTAACATCCAAAATTCCTGTTTCGCTAATAAGTCGTGCTGGCAATTTACCATACCAACCTCTAGCACGAATTAAGCATTCATCGCCTTCTCGTTTTCGAATCTGAATTACATCTCCCCAAAGTAAATCCTTCTTATATTCGTCGTTATTTAATTCTAATCGTGTAGTGTAAGGCGTTTTCGAATCTGTAGTATCTTTAGCTAAATAACCAATTTCTACGGCATGCCATCTTCTAACAAAACCCTCTATTCCATCAACCATAGCTTTTGTCCATGATGCGGAACCAATACCTTCAGGAAGTGTAATTTCATCTCCCCAATGTAATGTTTTGAGTACTGTAGAAGTATCATCAGTAGTTTCAAAAAGTGAAGTTGTAAATGATTTTCTAAAAAAAGATCGTTCTTTCCTTTTCGGATTTTTATTTTTGAAAAATCTAAATTCATCTCCGTATGCGCGTATCCATCCTTGTGCCATGATTATAAGTTTTTGAATTACACACAGAAGGTATAAAATATTACAGTACTTTTATTACGTGAAACCGTAATTGATTAGAAATTAACAGATTATTGATATAAAAATTTGATTTTCCTGCTATTTATCTCATCAAAAAAAGGTCAAAATTGATTGATGTGCGAAACCAATTTTGAGCGTCTTTTAAAGAAGATTTAATTTAATCTCGAAAAAAATCGCCACAACAACATGTCATGACGATTTTTCTCTCTTATAGCAATTTTTAATGTGTATTTTAAAATACATTAGTCACGCTTAGCAACTTTATCCATCGCTTGTCCGATGAGTTCTTCTCCTGTTAAAATTTCGAAAGTTCTGTTGTGTGCAGCTCCATCGTTTAATGAACGAACCAATGTTTGCGCTACATCATCACGACTGATACTTCCCGATTTATCTAAATTATCTCCAAGATTGATCTTCCCAATTCCTGCATTATTTGTCAATTCGCCAGGTCGTACAATTGCATAATCTAATGTGCTGATTCGTAAATAATCATCTGCATTTGCTTTCGCTTGCATATAATCTTTCAAATCGCCTGCTTGTGCTGGCTGATCTGCGCCCATAGAACTCAACATAACAAATTTCTTTACATGATTTTTCTTAGAAGCATCAATCAATCTTTTTGCTCCTTCTTGATCTACTTCAATTACTTTCTTTCCGCCTGATCCGGCAGCAAACACAACTCTATCTATATTTTCTGTGGCGTGATACAAATTTTCTTCTAAATCGCCCAAAACAGTTTCTATATTCTTACTTTCAAATTGCGCTCTTTGCTCCTCTTTTCGCACCATCGCGATTGGATTAAAATATTGAGATTGATTCAATAAATTGATTATTTTTTTTCCTGTCGTACCAGTAGCACCAGCTACTAATACATTTTCTTTGTTCTTTTCCATGTTCTTTCTTTTACATTAATTAATAATTATTTTTCTGTTTAATCCAAGCAACTCGACTACTTTTTAGGCAGCGTAATTGCTTTTACATTCACAAACTCGCGAATTCCAAAATTTCTTTTCGTCGTAGTTCTTTTTAGATTTCTTTTAAGTGTAAAAAATAGAGGATTCACTTTTAGTGACGCGCCATCTTTTCTTTACGTTTGCGCAATTGTCGTTCCAAATCATTTACAGATTCTGAAACTGAATCTCTAAACTTAGCATGACTTGCTTCCGCAAAAAGTCTAGGTCCTGGAAGACTCAAACGTATGTTACAAATCATTCCTGTTTCATCTGAAGTTGTATTTTCTGTTTTAAAGAATACGTCAGCACGAATGACCATATCATATTTTTCTGCTAATTTATTTAGTTTTTCTGTTGCAAATTCTTCTAATGATTCACTTGCCGTAACATCGTGATATTCAAAAATAATATTCATATTCTTTGTGTTTTTAAGGTTCGTATGATTATGCTTTCTAGGACACTTTTAGCAAAGTTACTATTACAGATAAGCTTCTATTTGCTCGAATGAATTTTATGTGAACTCATATCATTTCTTAAGAAAAATTTAATAGAAATTAAGCATCATCTCATCAAATGAGCAACGATTAAAATCATTTGAAACAACGATTCTAACGGAGATATCAGAAATTTGTATAACAAGTAATATTAATTTAAAACACAACTTTATGCCATTTTTAACACACGAAACAGAAACACAAAACATAGATTTATTTTTTGAAGATTACGGACACGGACAACCAGTCATTTTAATTCATGGTTGGCCGTTAAGTCACCGAGCTTGGGAACAGCAAGTTTGGGCAATTGTAGAAGCAGGATATCGCTGTATTGCTTATGACAGACGCGGATTTGGAGATTCTGATTCTCCTTGGGGCGAATACGATTATTCAACATTAGCTTCCGATTTAAATTCAATCATTTCACAATTAGAATTGAAAGATGTGATTTTAGTCGGATTTTCCATGGGCGGCGGCGAAGTAGTTCGCTATTGTACCGATTATGGAACTGAGAATTTAAGTAAAGTAGCTTTGGTTAGCTCTATTATTCCGATAGTTGCGAAAAAAGATGACAATCCAAATGGTGTTCCACAGAAAGAATTGGACGGAATTATGGACGCGTTGGAAACTGATAGAGTTGGGTTTTTGAAAGATTTCCATAAGAATTTCTATAATTATGAAGATAATAAAGATAAAATTAGCAAAGCACAATTACAGTACGATTGGTCAATTGCGTCATATGCTTCACCAAATGCAACAATAAAAGCTGCAAAAGCTTGGGCTGAAACTGATTTTAGACCTGAATTGAAAAATGTAAATATTCCAACATTAATTGTTCATGGAGATGCGGATAACATTGTTCCGATTGTAACTGCGGGCGATCAAGCAGCGAAAGGAATTGAAAATAATACGTATAAAGTGATCAAAAATGGTCCACACGGATTGAATTTGACACACAAACACGAATTGAACGAAATTTTGTTAGATTTCTTTAAATAGGAATTTTGATCTGGTTTTTAGCTTTTGGCTTTTGGCTTTTGGCTTTTGGCAAAAAAAAATGCTTGCAAATTTACTGCAAGCATTTTTTATTACTAAATTTTACTAAATATAGAAATTGATATTTGTAAAGTAATCATAGCATCTCGATACAATTTTTCTTTATTTCATTACAAAAAATCACTCGATGTGACGCTAGAGTAAATTTTTTAGAGTATCACATTTTCAAATTGAAAAATTAAATTTTACGCTTCTCCTCTAGCAGGATAACCAGCTTTTAAAATATAGTCAATTCCGCCTAAAACGTCATTGAAACTTGGTCGTCCAAATGGCATCGATTGAATAGATTCCCAATACATTGTTCCGTCAGATTTTAACAAAAATAATCCTGGTTCCGTGAAATGTTTAGGTTCTTTTTTGATTCCTTCCGAAATGAATAATCCCCATTTTCGAGCTTCTTCAATCGGAAATCCATATCCAATTGGAATGTTTGAAATTTCCCATTCGTCATACGTCGCTTTGGCAACTTCTTCCGTATCAGAACTAATCGCAATTACGTTGATTCCTCTTTCTGTAAATTTACTTAGTTTACGTTGTAATTCTTCTAATTGTTTTTTACAAACAGGACAATGTTTTCCTCTGTAAAATAGAATCATTACAAAATTTTCTGGTGATTGCTCACTGAATTTCCACGTAGTATCGTTTACTAAGTTTACAATAATTTCTGGTGCTTTTTCTCTTGGTTTTATCATCTTATTTGTCTTTTAAGCTTTTCATATCAATTACAAAACGATATTTTACATCGTTGTCCATAACTCTTTCAAAAGCTTTGTTAATATCTTTCATTTCAATCATTTCCACATCAGAAACGATATTGTTTTCTCCACAGAAATCGAGCATTTCTTGCGTTTCTTTGATTCCGCCGATTAACGATCCTGCAACTCTTTTTCTTCCCATAATTAAGCTTCCGCCATGCATTGGTTCTAGCGGCTCAATTGCGCCAACCATCACCATTGTCGAATCGCGTTTTAGTAATTTTAGATATGGATTAATGTCGTGTTTTACAGGAACTGTATTTAGTAAAAAGTCAAACGTTCCTTTGTGTTCTTCCATTTCGTCTTCATCTTTTGAGATCAATACGGAATCTGCTCCTAGTCTTTTTGCATCTTTGGCTTTGTCTGGCGACGTTGTAATCATCACCGTTTCTGCGCCCATTGCATGTGCTAGTTTGATTCCCATGTGTCCTAATCCGCCAAGTCCAACGATTCCAACTTTGTCTCCTTTTTTAATTTTCCAATGGTTTAAAGGTGAAAAAGTGGTGATTCCTGCACATAATAATGGTGCAACTGCTTTGATATCTAAGTTTTCAGGAACTTTTAATACAAATTCTTCAGTAACTACAACACTTGTAGAATATCCTCCAAAAGTCTTTTTTCCTGTATGTTTGTTTTTGCTGTTATACGTTGCAACCATTCCTTTTTCACAGAATTGTTCTAAATCGTCTTCACATGCGCCACATGTTTGGCAAGAATCTACCATGCAACCAACGCCGACTAAATCATCTTTTTTGAAGTTTTTTACATCAGATCCAACTTCCAATACACGACCTACTATTTCGTGTCCTGGAACTAACGGATATGTTGCACTTCCCCAATCATTGTGTGCCGCGTGAATGTCGCTATGGCAAACACCACAGTATAGTATATCGATTTTAACATCGGTTGCTTTTACATCTCTTCTTTCTATTTCCATGAGTTCCAAATCAGCGTCTGCTGATTCAGTTCCATATGCTTTTATTGTTGTCATTAAGTATTTTTTTATTTATTAATTTTTGATAATGTGGCTTTTGGATAATCCGTATAGCCTTCTTTACCAGTTGTGTAGAATGTATCTTTGTTCCAATCGGCAAGTTCAATTCCATGTTCAAAACGTTCCACTAAATCTGGATTTGAAACATAAGGTTTCCCGTAAGCAACTAAATCCGCGTTTCCTTTTTCAATAACTTTATTTCCTTTTTCTTGATCGAAATTTGTGTTGATCATTAATGTTCCATCATATAATGGTCTGAAGTGTTCCGCAATATTTTCTACGGCATATTTTACATCAGAAACATCATTGAAAGGTTCCGATAAATGCACATATGCCAAATCGTACTCGTTTAATTTTTTGATGATATATTCAAACGTAGGAATCGTTTCTTCATCAAGTGTAATTCCAAACATTCCATGTAATGACGGATTAAATCTACATCCAATTTTCTGTTCAGGAATGGCTTTTTTCATCGCGTCAAGCGTTTCAAAGAAAAATCGCGCATTATTTTCAATACTTCCGCCAAATTCATCTGTACGTTCATTGGAACAATTTGTAAAGAATTGGTGAAATAAGTAGCCATTTGAAGAGTGAATTTCTACACCGTCAAATCCTGCTTCAATAGCATTTTTCCCAGCATTCACAAAATCTTGAATTGTTCTGTCAATATCCCCTTTCGCCATTGCTTTTGGAGTCACTGTACCTTTTGGACCTTCTGGTGTATATGATTCTCCATTTGGATTAATCGCTGATGGAGCTACTGGTAAATCGCCATTATGAAAATCTGGATGCGAATTTCTTCCCACATGCCACAACTGAATGAAAATTTTTCCATCTTCGTTGTGAACGCGTTCCGTAACTTTTTTCCAAGCTGCTGTTTGTGCTTCTGAGTGTATTCCTGGAGTATTTATATAACCAACAGCTTCTTCTGAAACTTGTGAACCTTCCGTTATAATTAATCCAGCGGAAGCTCTTTGTTCATAGTATAAACCGTGCAATTCGTTTGTCGGTACATTTCCGTCATTGTTGGCTCTACTTCGCGTCATTGGTGCCATTACGACACGGTTTTTTAGTTGTAAATTGTTGGTAGTGTATTTTTGCAATAAAGGCTCTCTAGTCATATTCTTTTTCTGTTATTTTTTGTTTAATCAAAAATACAAAATAGTAAACAAAGTTTTGTTGATCTATGACAATAGCGTCAAGATTCAGATGAAATGAGCAAGGAATTTTTATTTGGGAATTATTTTTAATGTATATACGTAAGTTAAGTGTCACAAAGCTATAGAATGCGTCATTCTGAACTTGATTCAGAATCACATATTACCATAAGTCAAGAGCATTTAATGAGACCCTGAATCAAGTTCAGAGTGACGTAGAAATTATGTGACAAAAAGCGGATTCAAGAATTATTCTTTCCAGCCCCAAGGTGCGCTTGGTTTTTTTACAGGATTTTTTAAATCCATTACCACTTTGAAAACGCGATCCGTTCCTAAACGGCGAAGATTGTATGTAAATGTTGATTCATCAATAGTAATCCACCAAACATTTGTTGCCGCGCCAGGAATCATTTGTTGTGTTTTTGCATCCGCAGAGAATACTTGAATGTCTGATTTCCCAGTATTTGTAGTTATTCCGCCATAAAAATTAACATCGTCTTCAGTTCCATCTTTATGTCTATGATCGTGTTTTAGTGCAATGCGATCATTTTTATACGTTAAAATCCACGTGCGCGATTTATCTTCTCCCACAAAAAAAGGAATCTTCATTTCGGTTTCAGAACATTTCCGAACGTGCATCGTTAATGTTTTTCCGCCAAAATCCTTGTCTTCTTTTGGAAGTTCTAAAACACCTTCATAGGCTTTTCCACAATGCGATTGTAGTGTATTCCAGAATTTTTTTGCAGGTGTTATTTCTTGCGAAAGCGCATTGAAAGAAATCAAACAAGCGAAAATTAGTAACTTTAGTTGTGAATTCATAAAATAGATTTAAGTAAAAACAAAGCTACATATAAAAAGAGAGTTTAAAACATTGCCGAAGCAGTATTCTAAACTCTCTTGTATATATTTTGAAAAAAACTATTCTTTTATAATAGTAACTTTTACAGCATTCATTCCTCTTTGCCCTTTTTCAAGTTCAAAAGAAACTTTATCGTTTTCTACGATTTCATCAATTGTTCCACTTACATGCGTAAAATATTTTTCGTTATTTTCCGCATCTATAATGAATCCGAAACCTTTAGAAGAATCAAAGAAAGAAACTTTCCCTTTACGAACTGGATCCACTTTTTCCTTGTCGCTTTCTAATGTTTTAGGAATACTTACTTCGATAGATTCTATTTCGATTTCTACCTTTTGAGATGGATCTGGTGGCGTATCTGTAAGATTTCCATTGTAGTCAACGTATGCAAACTCAATTCCGTTTGTTCCATTTTCCTTTGCATTAGCCTTTCTGGCTTCCATTTTTTTACGCTTCTCTTCTCTCTTCTTTAAACGTTTTTTTTCTTTTTCAATTTTATTAAATGTTTGTTGCGATTTAGCCATTCGTATCTTTAAATTGTTTTTATAATGTTAATATTAGGCTATAAAGATACGATTTATGTACGTTAACAGTAACAAAAGACGAAATTAATTCGATTGTAAGTATGTTTTAAGCGTCTTTTTTCTCGATTTGATACAATTTCAACCAAAATAGCGACTATGAAATGAAAAAAATCTTAGCTATCACGTTTTGATTTTCGGTATGTATATGTTGGATAAATGTTTCGTTTTGCAAAACGATTGACTTTATCCGAATTAATCATTTTGATATACACTTGCTTTGTAATACCAAAATATTCATACGTAGTTCCATCTAAAAAAGTGATTTCTAACAGTAATCCTTTATGATTGAAATCTGCAATTCCTGAATTTGTAATGGTTTCTGTGTATGCTTCAAAATTTGCTTTTAGCGTTTCCGGAGCAATACTTACTAAAAAGTGATATCCATCAATAACTTCAATACTTTTTAATTCAGCTTCCGCGTGTTTTGAATCTTCTTCTTGATATTTATCAGGATGCCATTCTTTTACAAGATTGCGATATGTTTTTTTAAGTATTTTAAGATCGATTTCACTCTCAACTTGAAATAGCTTTTTGTATTGATTAATACGTTTCATAACTAGGGATTTTTTAACTGGGCGCAAAATTACATCTAATAGTGGAAATAATGCTAATAATTGAACAATAAAAAAGTCTATCATTGCTGATAGACTTTTTACTAAACTTGGAAGAATATATCTTAGATAACTTTTACGTTTACTGCGTTTAATCCTTTTTTACCTTCTTGTAGGTCAAATTCAACTTCATCGCCTTCACGAATTTCATCGATTAATCCTGAAATGTGTACAAAGTGATCTTTGTTTACTCCTTCTTCAGTGATGAATCCAAATCCTTTGGCATCGTTGAAAAATTTTACTGTTCCTTTACTCATTGTAATGTAATTTAATTTATTATACTTTTAACTTTGCAAAGATGATGCCATTAATTTGATTTACAAACAATTAATACATAAATTTTTAATATTTCTTCAATTTAGCATAGTTATTCACGTGAAACGCACTGTTTTAAGCTATTAACCCATAAAATAAATTTTAATTTAACTAGTTTAACCAGCGTTTTCTATGCATATTTTAACAAAAATGAGTTTTTTTAGATTGGATTTCTTACTTTTAAGTTCTTATTTAGATAAATAACCTAACCATTTACCATGAATCAGTCAATTAAGGACAAAGCACGAAAAAATCTTAAAATTATAAGTAAAGGAGATTCTTTATATCATTACGCAAGAGTTATTTCCAATACACGTTTTGGCTATATGCCAGCAGCAATAGTGTATTGTGAAACTGCAGAAGATGTTTCTTTTTGTATTAATTATTGTAGAACTTATACTGTTCCGTTTAGAATACGTTCTGGTGGACATCAACATGAAGGAATGTGTTCCGCAGATAATGTCATTATTATCGATTTATCAGAAATGAATACAATTGTGTACGATACTGAAGACACTGCTTGGATTCCTGTTGGAAAACAATTAGGGAAAGTATATGAAGAATTAGAGAAGCGAGATCAAACATTGCCTGGCGGCGGTTGTCAATCCGTAAATGTTGGCGGACTTACACAAGGCGGCGGTTGGGGAACTTCCATTCGTAAATATGGATTGACATGTGATTCTGTTATTGAATGTGAAATAGTTTTAGCCGATGGAACTGTAGCTATTATAAGTGATGAAGACGAAGATCAAGATATTTGCGATTTATTTTGGGCGTTAAAAGGCGGTGGCGGCGGAAATTTTGGTGTCGTAACACGTTTTAAATTTAAACTAGTTTCATTATTACCAGTAACGACTTCGTTTTCTTTTACGTTGAAATCTCCTAAGAAATCAAAATCATTGATTAAAACATGGGCAAATTTACATGCAAAAATGAATTTGGATGTAAATTTGTCTACAGCTTGTGGAGTATTAGTTTCTGAACCTGAAAAAGAAGGCGAAGATGTTACCGTACTTGCACGAATGGGCGGTTTGTATTATGGCTCAAAGAAAAAATTAGTTGCATTGTTAGCTCATCATTTTGGAGATTTGATTCCTAAAGATACAAGTTTTGCAAAACAGCATCCTGAAAATTATATTGATCCAGAAGATCAACCAGAAGGATTTATTCTTAAAAGTATGCCAACTTCGGAGAATACTTTATCATTTACAGCACATCAACGTTTTATTGCTGATTTTGTGAATCCTACGGGAAGTCTTGAATATTTTGAAAATGACGATGACAAAAAATGTGGGAATCGTAAATTAACGATATTGGCTAAAGCGCCAGATTCTACCTGCGATCAACCACATCCGCACAAAGTAACTTCTGCATTTCCGAAAGATAATATTGATCATGATATATTGGTAGATAAGATTTTTGATGTTTTAGAAAACACTTGCTATTTCTCAGATGTGACTAGATATATGAGTTTTCACTGTTTAGGTGGCGCTGTGACAGAAAATCCAAAAGACCGCGTATTTGCGTTTTCTCAAAAACCATACTTATTACAAATACAAGCTTGGTGGGACAATGTTGCAAATGTATTTACCAATGAAAAAAGAAATGCTGAATATGTAAATTGGGTAAAAGATTTCAGAAAAGAACTTTCGCCTTATACAGAAGGTTCTTTTATCAATTTTGTAGATAGTTCATTAGTTGAAGATATTGAAAAAGATGAAAATCGTTTGAAACTTCTTGAAATCTATTATGGAGAAGAGAATTTAGAAAAATTACGCGCAATTAAAACGAAACAAGATCCGAATCAACTTTTTAAGTTTGAGATGAGTATTTTGCCAGAATAACTTGTTATGTAATTTTAGGATGTCATTGTTGTTTCTATTTTTTTTGGTTTGAAAAATATTCCAAATATTCCCATAACTTTGCTGCGTTTTTAAAAATAATTCATGCATCAAGAATACATTATAGTCTTTGCAATTTGCCTTTTAGTGTTTCAGAGGCTCATTATTATAATTCACGAATTTGGTCATGCAATTTCAGCGCTACTAAATTCTACAGGAAAAGTAACTGTGTATCTTGGTTCTTATGGAGATGAAGAGAAATCATTTCGGTTCAAAATCAAGCGATTAGAATGCTTTTTTAAATACAATATATTTGCATGGAAAGGCGGATTGTGTGTGCCACATGGAAAAAATGTTTCTTGGAAAAGTAGTGTACTCATCAGTGTATTTGGTCCATTAACTACACTTCTACTTGGAAGTATTACTTGTATAGTGCTTCTATTTTTTGAAATTAATCTTCTTGCAAAAATGATTCTTTTTGCATTTGCGTTTTCATGTATACTTGACTTTATATTTAATATAATTCCGCGAAAAAGACAGATTAAATTGCATGATGGAAGTTTTGTATATAATGATGGAAAACGTTTGACATATTTATGGAGTATTCGAAATATGTATGATGAAATGAATGAAGCAATGACATTTTACAATGAAAAAAATTATGCCAAGGCTGCTGATTTGTTTGAAGAATGTTTGACTAAAGCTCCTGAAAATCAAGAATTGTATAGATTGATGATTTCTTCCTATCTACAAATTAAAAATTATAACAAAGCAGGAGAATTTCAAAAGGTGTACACAGAAAAATATAAAAACTCTTTTGATCTAATCGATTATGTAAATTTAGGCGTGCTACAGATTAATGAAGATGATTTACAAAAAGCATTAGATTCCTTTAATAAAGCACTAAATTTTGATCCTAAACATCAAATTGTACTATGTAATCGTGGTTTAACGTATGGCTTGTTAGATAGACATGAAGAAGCAATTACGGACTTAAACAAAGCAATTTCAATTGATCCTAATTTTCAATATGCTTGGGATAATCTTGGATTTTCAAAACTAAAACTTGGGCAATTAGAAGAAGGATATGCAGATTTACAAAAAGCACTAGAATTAGACGATCAAGATCCATATGTACATCGAAACTTTGGTATTTATTATTTCTACAAAAAAGACTACCAAAAAGCACTCAGTTTATACGAAAAAGCACTCAAATTAGATCCTGATGGTTTTAAAATTCAGGAATATATTGATGAAGTGAAAGCGGTAATGAACTCATAATTTAACTTGAGTTCGACATAATTATTTTGAAAGTAACTTTTGTAGTTTTCAATAATATTTTTTATTAAATAGTTCATTTTTAGTTTTTTATTTTCTTTCTCTTTGCTCGCACAAAGAAAAGAAACAAAAGAAAGTGCGCTTTTTCCAGAGGTATTTTTAGCCGAAAAGGCTAAAACCGTATTGATTTTTCTAAGTTTCAGTATATCAAGCTCTATTCTCTGCAAAGGACTTTATGAACCTACACTTCTACAAAATTTAGAAAACTCTTGATGAAAAATAAATACTATCCTGCTGAAAAAGATTCTAGCACCTATCAATTCCATATCAAAAAGAAGTTAATTAACTAATATGCAATCATTTAATTTTAAATCATTCAATCTTTTAATTACAGTCACGACTACAAATATAGTTTTATGACTATTTATATAGTTATATTGAAATATTCTTCTATATTTGCCACATGAATGAGTTAACAAAAGCCGAAGAACAAGTCATGCAATTTGTGTGGAAACTTGATAAAGCATTTTTAAAAGATATTGTAGAACAATTTCCAGAACCAAAACCTGCATACACTACTATTTCTACGGTAGTTAGAGTATTGGTACGTAAAGAATTTTTGAATTTTGAAACCTTTGGGAAGATTCGTCAATATTCGGCGACAATTTCAAAAGAACGCTATTTTTCGCAACATATGAAACACGTAATTGGGAACTTTTTTAACGGTTCCACAACTAAATTTGCTTCGTTTTTTGCTGAAAGTGATACACTCAATTTGACTGAAATGGAAGAAATGAAAGCTTTATTAGAAGAAAAAATTGAACACTTAAAATCGAACAATGAATAGCATTCTTATATATCTATTGCAAGTCAGTTTGGTGTTTGGTAGCTTTTATTTGCTATACAAATGGCTGTTTAGCAAGTTTACGTTTCACGCAGTAAACAGAACTTTTTTATTGTTAGTATTTCCGTTAGCGTTGCTTCTTCCGTTCAGTAATCTGTTGTTTCCACAGATTCAAAATCTTACGATAGAAATTCCATTATTGGAAAATTTCACAGCATTTTCTGGTTTTGAATATTTCACAGAAGAAACTGTTACACTAAACAATCAAACTGTAAATTATGGTTTTTGGATGTTTTTCGCATACGCGATTGGCGTTTTGTGTTATCTCGTACGATTTATAAAAACTACACTTTCTTTAGTTACATTAAAAAGAAATTCACAAAAAATCTCATCAAACAATACAACACTTTATAAAGCGAATGTTTCCGAAATTTTCTCTTATTTCCATTGGATTTTCGTTCCAAACTCACAAAAAGAAGCTGTAGACGAATTAATCATCACACATGAAAAGGCGCATGTACAACACTTACATTCCATCGATGTAGTTTTGGCGGAACTATTCATAGCCTTTTTCTGGTTTCATCCACTCGCCTATTCCTATAGGAAATCATTAAAATCGATTCACGAATTTCAAGCTGACGCGTTTGTTTTGAAGCAACACGTAAAGAAATCAACCTATTTGGAACTTCTTTTAAAAAGTCTCGAACCAAAAAATACAAATCCTGTATACAGTTATTTTTCGCATCCAACACTCAAAAAACGAATAGAAATGATCACAAAATCACAATCAAAACACAGTTCAAAACTCTTATATTTATTACTAATTCCAGTAATTGCACTCGTTTTTATGGCGTTTACAAGTGGGAATGAAAGCATGATTTCAAATGAATTTATTCCAATCACGATAAAAACAAATGGAAAACCTTCTTTATTTCCTGTAAAAAATGGAAGTTCAATAGATATTACTTCACATTTTGGTTTGAAGCCAAATCATCCAAGAATGAAAAATGCTATACCACACGGAGGAATTGATATTAAAGCAATAAATGGAACTCCTGTAATTGCTACGGCTGACGGAATTGTTATAAAAGCAACCAAAAAAGGAAATTGGGGAAATCTACTTGTAATTTCGCATGCAGATGGTTTTGAAACTTGGTACGCACATTTAAAAGGATTCAATATAAAAGAAGGCACAAAAGTAACGAAAGGCGACATCGTTGGGTATGTTGGAAATACCGGATTATCTACAGGTTCACATTTGCATTATGAAGTGCGCCAAGACGGAAAACGACTCGATCCGATGAACTATATTACAGAGTAAAATCTTAAAAAAAAGACACAATTTATTTATCAGGAATGCGTTATACTCGCAGATCCGTAAAAATCTAGTATACCATATGAAATCATTTTATCTGATTGTTTGCGCACTTTGCATGTCATTTTTTGCGAACAGTCAAACACGAGACAATTTACAAGTTGAAACTGCGAAAGTCAATATAAATTTGCCTATAGTTTCACTTGCGTTGAACACATTTGAGCACATTAAAATCGTTAGTCATAGCCTAAAAAAAGATTGGATTGCAGAAAACTGGAATACCAACGTTTTTAATCCGTATAAAGAAGTCAAAAAACAATATCCGTTACATATTTCGTTTGAAGATAGCACCTATGCTTCGCCAATTCCGCGGAACAAAGTCGTGACTTCGCGCTACGGTTGGCGAAATCGTAGAGCGCATAACGGAATTGATATTGATTTGATTACTGGCGATGACGTAATGTCCATGTTTGATGGCGTTGTTCGGTATGTAAATACACATGCTGGACACGGAAAAACGATTGTTGTACGTCATTTTAATGGCTTAGAAACCGTTTATGCACACTTATCGCGTCAATCTGTAAAAGTGAATGATACTGTGAAAAAAGGGCAAATTATAGGAAAAGGCGGCACTACAGGAAATGCGCGCGGAAGTCATTTGCACTTAGAAGTTTTGTTTCAAGGAATTCCGATTCATCCTGAATATCTATTTGATTTTTCTGATGAAGATCATACAATTCACGCAAACGATATTTGGGTAAATACCAAGTGGACAACTGCTTACAGACACAATTCGAAACGAAAATCTAACATAGAAATTTGTACTACGGAAGCGGAAGCTATTGAAAGTAAACAAGCTGAAAAGAAGTTGTATACAGTTCGTCGCGGCGATACATTGTCGAGAATTTCAAATAAATACAATGTTTCAATTGCTTCGCTATGTAAAGAAAATTCGATTCGTAAAACAAGTACGTTGCGAATTGGACAAAAATTGATTGTTACGCAATAATATTTGAAAGCTTGATGTGTTAATCTATATTTTACAAGTAAATTAGCGCATCAAACTTATACTTTTTGACTGCAAAACTGCTAAAATATCTTCAAGAACCGTATCCATATTTATATAGAAACACACACCGATTGTTGCTAGTTTTAGGAATTATTGGTGTGTTAAGTTTATTATTTTCATATGCTTTTGAACCGTTTGAAGTCAACGTTTCCGAGCATAAACTAGATTATTTCTGGATTTCGTGTATACATGCTTTTTTGCCATTTCCAATTGCTTTTCTGTATTTTACATTGCTAAATTTGAGCATGAAAGACGATTCTCGTTGGACATTGGGCAAAGAAATGATGCATTTGTGTTTTCTGTTAATTGCTATCGGAATTGGAAGTTTTCTCATTAGAGATCTCATTTATACAAATCCCGATAATTGGTCGTTTCATTATTTCTTTGAAGAAATTCGAAATTCACTTTTAGTTGGCGCTTTATTGTTGACTATTGTACTTCCGTTGAATTTGGAACGATTGATTCATAAAAACACCAAAAGTCTTCAAAAATTGAAGCTTCAAACAGCAACGGAAAGTTTCAAGCAGCAAATTATTACTATTTCATCTAACAATGAAAAATATCAGTTTGATGTACACCAATTTCTATTCGCAAAAGTAGAAAGTAATTATACAGAAATCTATACGTATAAAGCCGATGAAGTCAATAAAACACTGTTTCGAATCACATTGAAAGAACTCGAAACACATTTACAAGCGTTTCCACATATTTATAAAACGCATCGCTCCTACTTAGTTAATTTACATAAAATAACTGCTTGTGTTGGAAATGCACAAGGTTATCAATTGTCATTGAAAAATTATGCAGAAACGGTTCCTGTTTCGCGCTCGAATATTAAAGCTTTTAATGCGTATTTTTCTAAAATCTAAAACGTCATTACGAGAACAATTTAGAAAATAAGCACTTCTCGATACAAAATTCTTTCAGAATTTTACTCGAAGTGACGTTTAGAAAAAATTTACAAACTGAGCTTGTCAATTGTCACATCGAACTGAAAACCGAAAACCGTCAACTGAAAACTGAAAACTAACGAAGCTTGCAGAAGCGCGTTACACTGAGCGGAGTCGAAGTGTGCATTTCGTCACTTTCCCTTGCAAACAGTCACATTCAAAGAAATAGTATCAAAATCATTCGTAGGTTTGTTTCATCAAAAAACGAACAAGTTTATGGCGATAAGTGTACGCAGATACGATTTGGATTGGTTACGTGTCATTGCAATTTTGGCAGTCTATTTTCATCACATTGGAATGCCGTTTAATGGCGATGATTTTCACATTATGAATCGTGAATCGAGCAAATTATTGGATGACATTATGGTTTTCTTTGAGCAATTTCGATTGCCATTATTATTCTTAATTTCTGGAACAGGAACCATTTTTGCGTTTTCAAAACGAACTTGGATTCAATTCGTAAAAGAACGTGCTATTCGTTTATTGATTCCGTTGTTTTTTGGTGTGTTATTTATTGTTCCGCCACAAACGTATTTTGAACATATAAACGAATATAATTCATACTTTGATGTGTATAGAAATGCTGATTTTGAACTAAATCACTTATGGTTTATTGAAAATTTATTTTGGATGTCGCTCGTTGTAATTCCGTTGATATTGTTTCTAAAATCATCAAAATCAGATCGTTTGTTACACTTTTTTGAGCGAATTACGGCAAAACGTTTTGGACTTTTCCTATTCGTAATTCCACTAATCTTAATTTTAGTCACTTCAAAAAACTATTATCCAAGCGATAGCAAAGACATTTTAAATTTGTCTTCAACTTTCTATTATGGTTTCTTTTTTGTGTTTGGTATGTTGTTCGCTTCCGCAGAATTGACTTGGAAATATTTGAAGCAATTTCGGAAGCTAAACTTCATATTATTTCTAGCGAGTTCCATCGTTTTCTATGCGTACTATTTGATGCCACATGAATGGATTTCACCGTATTTTACAATCAATCAACGTTGGAATATTTGGTTTATCGTTTGTTGTTTAGTTGGTTGGACGTTTATAATTACGTTATTGGGTTTTGCACAAATTTGGTTCAACAAGAAAAGTAAAATACTTCAAAAACTGAACGAAGCAATTTATCCGTTTTACATTTTGCATCAAACCGTATTGATTGTTTTTGGGTATTTCATTATTCAGCTAGAGCTGAACATTTTTATAAAAATCATACTATTACTAGTCACTTCTTTTCCTATTATTGTATTGATTTACAGATATTTAATTTATCCATTTAGAATTACGCGTGTATTATTTGGTATGAAAATTAAGAAGATAAAAACTAGATAAAGTTCAGCGACTTTAAATAAATTAAGAAAAAAACAGAAGAAAAGCGAACCGAAGTTCGCTTAACATAAAGATTATTTTAGCAACATACATTCGTTGAATAGTTATAACAACAACGTTCTATTGGATTCCATTCTAAAGAACCTGGACAACCTCCTGGAGGAACTTTACCTCCATTAATTTCAGCTTGAGCTGACTTATCCAATTGTTGAGCGCCTTTTAGGTTTAAAACATTTTTTTTCATGATATAAGGTTTTGATTAAGAAGAAAAGTATAAAAACAAATTAGCAACTACTTACGGTAACACCGTATTTAACATTAAAACAGTATATAGTAATCACGATTATTTTTTATTCTTGTTATTTGTGGAATGAAGAAGATACTATAATATTGATTCCTAAAAAAACAGAAAAGTCCAACAAATTTGCTGAACTTTTGTGTTTTGAATATTAATTTAGAAAGTTTAAAATTTCTTATGCTACGGTTGGTTCTAATGCCGGTTTTAACCCTTTAACTATCAGCCATATTGGAAATAATAGTTGAACCAACGCCATTGGAATCATCATATCCATACTTATACCATGTCCAAAAATAGAAGCTACCATATGAACGCACATTAGCAATGCAGCAACTATTCCGAAAATAGAAATAGCTCTTGGAATTAATCGCGCAACATACAATGTATAATACAATACAAAAACTGGGAAACAAGACATTAATAGTGAAAAATAGTGTGTCCAAGCATGTCTTTCATACAACAACGTTCCCATAAGATTAAATGAACTAGAAGCCTCATTTCCACTATCTATATATGCAGTACTCAAATCTAAGAGCGATAACACGCTAATATTATCAACAAAGATGGCTGCAAATTCTAGGATGCTGAATGCTAAATAAATATATGCCAAATTGTAACTATATTTCTTAAAAATAGGTAATAATAGTACAGCGATTATAATAGATAATGCGCCACTTATAATTCCAAGTAAGGTAGAAGTTATAATTTGATTTCCGTTAGCAGCAGTAGCTGTCAGAAAATCTTCTGCAAAAAGTGGACTTTGCAAAAATTGATACATTGTCACGCCAATGGCGAAAATGAGCAAGAATAATATACCTACAATTCTTGCTGTTTTTTTGGTTGAATTCATTTGATAATTTTTTGGTTGATTGTTTGTAAGACGATCTATAATTCAGAATGTTACAAGGAATAGGTGTTTTTGTTTTATGCTACTTATTTTTCAATTTTGAGATTTTTTCTTTAGTGGCAAATTATTGTCTGTTTTTAAATTTGAATGCCATGCAATGAAAAAGACACTCGTTTCGGAGTGCCTTTTTAGTAAATTTGAATTAAAATAATGATTAATTATATAAAAAGATGGTTAGTTTTTAGCATAAAATTCAAAAGAGAAAGAAGCACTAATACTTCCCCATGATAAGTAAATTGTATCTGGTGAATCTTGGAACATACGAAATTCAAATACTTGTCCTGGAGTTACAGGAATGTATTGTGTAGCCAAGTTAAAACCGTATTTAGAGTTAAATTGATTGTACGTTGGATATGATTGATTTGCAAGGACAAATGGTGTGCCATCTTGATAAATTGCTATGGTAGACATACTATCAGCCGTTCCTGCTTCATAAATAATTCCCGTATTAATTTTGATATGCGTAACGCCAGCAGGAATCGTAATTTGTGTATTATTTGTGCCTCCTAAACTATTCATATAATTTTCAGCAACACCTAACCAACGCAACGTAACTAAGGTAAAACTAGGAATTTCATTGTTTACATTCGGATTTGGACTTCCATCGTTTTTTCCTCTTGCAGCTCCTAAATACTTAAATGTATCTTTGCTATCGCCACTTTTTCTAGCGTACAGTGCATACGGAACACTTACTAATTGACTCGTTCCTGTAATTGTGTATGAAGTTCCTCCTAGCGGATCTGTTTCTGTTTTAATAAAATAGGTCGCAATTCCCCAATCAATCGTATTAAATGTTCCAGAAACTACGGTTCCTGTTCCTATTTCTAAACTTACCAATCCGTTATCGTTCGTAGTTGGCATATGCGTCTCCACATACATAGCAGGTCCAGATGCAGAACCTTGTAAAATGCTAATTTGCATTCCAACATTTTGGTTGGTAATTAGTGTGTTAGTTACGCCACGCAATACAGCTTGGTAACTCAATTTTTCTGGAGTTTGCGCATATAAACTTAGCGTAAGTATAAAAGCGAATACTAAAGTAATGTTCTTTTTCATGATGCTTATTTTTTGATAATTTTGAATGTTTTAATAATTTTTTTGTTTCTTAATATTGAAATAAAATAGATGGCAGTTGGTAATTTTTGCATTGGAATGATCGTAGTAGCTGTGGTAAGTTTTTTTGAAGCGATTACTCTTCCAGAAACATCAACCATTTGAAAACTTAATCCTGAAACATCTGTGTTTTTCAGACGAAGATTGATAAAGTCTGTTGTTGGATTTGGATAAGCGGCAACTTCCAATTGAATTCCTGTTTGTTCTATTCCTAACGTTGTAGAAATTTCAAAACTTTGCTGTACACCTTGCGAAAGTGATCCGTTAGATCCTGTATTTAGAGTATACGTTACTTGTCCAACAGAAAAAGTAGAATTCCCTGTAGAACCTGTGGCGGTTCCTCCTGCCGTATTAACAGATTCTTGCGCAAAAAGAAATCCTGTTCCCATAAGGAAACAAAAAGTCATGTGTTTTACTTGTTTATATTTCATATAATCATAGATTTAATACTTGTTTATTTAATTTAGATTTTGTTAAAAATTAGAATTGAGTTTTATGTGTTCTTTTCAACTATATAATACTGATGTAAAAGTAGTTTGTGAGTGGTACGTATCCTTATTTTTACATACGCACTAGCTACGTTATAGCTACGTAATAGGTACGCAGTAGGATATTATGTCACAAAATTTTAATGATTTTCACTTTAAAGAACTTACTTTAGCTACATGATGTTGAAACACCTATACGTATTCTTTTCTATTTGGCTTATATTCTCTATAAACACAGTAGTAGCACAATCTAATGCTGGAGATGTTGCTATAATTATTGATTCAATAAATTCATTGGAAAACGAACCTTTAAAGCGAGTTACGTTTGTTTCAAAAATTGATCATTTGTATATAGAAAATTATTCTCCACAATTATATACATACGTAAAAAGAGAATTTGATGATTCTGATAAAATAACGGATCTAGATTTGAAATATGATCTATTTCATTTAATGGAAGCCGTATATTATGCTTTTAGCGATTATGAAAAAGCAGCACCAATTGCGTACGATTTATTAAAAATCGCACAACAAACGAAAAGTCCCAAACATCTCTATTTTGCGTATTCTTCTATTGCCGCAGATGAATCTGGATTAGGAAATAATTATAAACAAATTGGATGTAATAGACAAAATGGTTGCTAATTTAATGTAATCTTTTTCATGTGGACAAAACGGTTGCTGTTTTTTAGGGCTATTTTTTTTATTTTCAACAGTAGTTAATATCTTCACATTATCCAACAAAACAGAAACGGGCTCTGCTGGAGAGCAACCCGATAGGGATACATTGGATGCCCGACAAAAAAGTCGATTTAAGAAGCCTTTCTAGGCTTCCTTTTTTATATCTTTTTAGAGGGCATTATGCCTTTAAAAACTCATTTATAAACTTGATTTTTCTTTGTTTTGTCAAGCCATTATGGTTTCTTAATTTGTTCTTCAAATCTGAAAAATGTCCATCAATCATATTCGTTGTGTTAGGTATATTCAACTCGTAATTATCATACCAAGTAAATAACCATTTCATGTTTGTATTTAGGCTCCTATAAGCACTTCTCAATCTTTTATGAGTATAATGACTTTTCCCAGTCTCTGGGTTTGTTGTACGCTCATTTAAGAAGAGTTCCCATTTCAAAAACCATAACGTTAAACCACCTTCAAAAGATTCTCTATCTGTCTGCTTTAATAGGCTCACAAGTTCCTTAAGCTCAATAGAGGCAGACATTTTTGGATTTTTGGTTATGTACCTTCGTATAGTTGCAACCTGATGAAACTGGCAAAGCTGTACAGGTAAATCCTTGAATACACGTATAAGTCCTTTTCTTCCATCACAGACAATTGCAACTATGGTATATCCTTTTGATTTGAGGTGATTGACGCCTTGTAAATAGAGTGCGTTTGTTTCCGAACGTACATAATACCAAAGTAGATTTTCCTTAGTATGGGCATCCTTAAATAACATCAATCCAAAACTTCTACCCCAATAGGTTGTGTCCATTAAAACGATAACTTTTTTGGGTATTTTCTCAGGTATAGAAACAATGTGCAAGTCTATTTTACGCTGGATGGTTCTCTTAGAGCATCCATACTTTTGAGCAAGCTGAAAATAAGTCTGTTTGCCTTTGCTGTATTCATCCCAGATTATAGCTGGAATTATAAATTTACCGCCTTTAAAAAACCTGCCACAGGCTAGACATTTATATCGTTGTTTTCCGTTTCTGACTCCATACTTTTTGGTTATGGAGCTGTTACAATAAGTGCATTTTTTTTATTCAAAACCTTTGATTTGCTCCAAAGCTAGTTAATATAAGCTCTAACAGGGTTTTTAGCAACCATTTTGTCTATTACGCCACAAATTGAATTCTTATTATTAGCTCATAAATATTCAATTTATCACAAGTCAGTCGAAGCGAAATCTAACATTGAGTTGAGTTCAGCATTTATGGCTGTGAATGATTATAAAAAAGCTAAAAAATATATTTTAAATGGAATAAAGCTTGCACTTGAAAGTCAAGACCTTCAACATGTGATATATGCGTATGCTGTTATGTCTGATTATTATTATGAAGTAGATGAATATGACAACGCGTTAAAGTACATTGAAAAAGTAGATTCTGTAGGGAAAGTAGAAGAACGATTAGTAGATTCCCGTGATATTATTGAAACGAGCCTCAACGCAGGATTAATTTACACCAAAAAAAAAGAATTTAAAAAAGCAGAAGACTACTTACAAAAAGCACTTGTACTCACACAAAAAGCAAACGATTTAGACACGCAAGCTCAAATATTTGAAGCCTTATCTGAACTAGAAGAAACGAAAGGAAATCATGCCAAAGGACTTGAATACTATAAACAGTATGCAGACATGAATGACTCTGTTTTTAACGAAGAAGCTAGTAGACAGTTAAATACGTTAAAAATATCTTACGAAATTGATAAAAAAGATTTAGAAATTACAACAGCAAAGAAAAATGAAGAATATTCAAAATTACTGACTTGGACTATTTTACTAACTGCGTTGATATTGATACTTGCCTTGGTGTTCCTACTATTCTACTCTAAAGCAAAATTGAAATCATCCAAAATTGCAACAGAATTAACAGCTAAAGAAAATAAAATTAGTCAAATAGAAATTGAAAATCTAGAACATGAAGTTCAATTAAAAAATAAAGAATTGGCAGATTTATTTTTGCATCAATATGAAAAAGCGCAATTACTTACGGAAGTTATTGATAACATTGATCGATCAAATGATGAATTAAAAGAAAATCTTCAAGAACAACTCAACAAAAGTGAAGATTGGACAAATTTTAAACTCCACTTTGATAAAGTTCACGAAGGATTCTTTCAAAAATTAAACGAATTAGCTCCAAATTTAACTACAAAAGACATTCGCTATTGCGCGTACATCCGAATGAATCTTACTTCCAAAGAAATTGCCATCATGTTAGGAATCTCACACCGAACTGTACAAGGAATTCGTGGCCGTGTACGTAAAAAGCTTGGTCTAAAATCTAGCGATGACTTGGTTTTATATTTGATGAATTTATAGAATAAGTAGTTGAAAAATTGAGAATTTAGAATCGCTTCGGCTTTTTAAATTCTTTCTGTAAAAAATCAAACACAGTACTATTGAATAATTTTGAGTTCGATGCAGGAAACCAATGCGTTTCACCGGGAAATATCGCAAGGTTTGCATTGGGAATTGCTTGAAAAATTTTTACGGTATGCATGTCTTTTATAAGATCATGATCTCCTGCCATAATCAATGTTGGCGAAGTAATACTTTTAAGATCATCAAATTTTAACTGTGGATAATCAACCATTAGTTTAAACAGCTTATAATTGATGGTGTTTGTATTTTTTTCATCCATTTCAAGCTTCTTTACAGTTTCTTTATGCAATTGTAATCGCTCAGCTAATAAGCCATCTGGATAAATATTTGCGCCCATTGCCACTAATTTATTGACTTTTTCAGGATATTTCATTGCCATAATTAATCCTATAATTCCGCCATCACTCCAACCAATAATAGAAACCGAATCCAAATGCAATTCATCTAAAAAATCGTTTACATCTTTTGCTTGGTTTACGTACGTTAGTTCTTCATCGTTATCCGTAGATCTTCCTCTGCCTCTACTATCGAGCGCAATTACTTTATAATGCTTGGAAAAGAAGTCAATTTGACTTGTAAAAGCACTTATAGATTGTCCTGATCCATGTAGCAATAACAATGGTTTTCCTTCTCCGTAAATTTCATAATACAATTTCACTCCATTTACAGCCACAAAATCGCCGTTTTCTTCACTTTTTCCATAAATGTTTTTTCCTTCAATTACCAAACAGTAGTTGCCACTATGAGGGTTTTCATTAGTAATTAGCGTTGTGAAATTTTTATTTGATTTAATGTGTTCATTTCCCCAAATCGGTTCTTTATTTTCAAAATTCTCTTCAAAATCAGGGTTTTTAAGTTGTAATTGTTCCCAAGTTCCATCTTCATTTTGAATTTCTAACTTAAAATCATCAAAGAAAATTTTCCCACTATCCATGCACATTAAACCAAACCCGATTTTTTTTGCAGTTACATCTATCGTATCTTCAATTGTAAATTTGCTCCATTTTTGCTTTATGAGTTGCTTATTACCAGAGGTTTTGTATTGCAAAGAATTTTGACTCTCTGAATCATCTATTATACTAACAAATAAGTGTGTTGATTCCTTTTCTTCGGGAACTTCCTTTCGCACACTCACAGATAATTTGAATTTTTTATTTTGATGCGTTGAAATATCAATATTCTGTGCGAGATACGTATACTGATCAAAAGATGTTTCTCCAGAATGTACTTGAAATGAAACTAAAAATAATAGAATAGTAATTTTGATAAAAATCTTTTGCATTATATATTTTTTTTAATTTGATCGATGAATTTCTGCAGCAATTTGTTTACAAAGCAAAAGACTGCTACGTCTCTCTCGCTTCTCGCAGTGACGTGTAAAGAAAAAAATCGAGCAAGCCAACAGCGTCAGCGATACTAAAAGCAGAGCGAGTTTAACATTCCAAGATCAAAATTTCAGTTTAAAAGTTTATCTAATATGTGAAAAAATCGATGTAATAGACAAAATGGTTGCTAATTTAATGTAATCTTTTTCATGTGGACAAAACGGTTGCTGTTTTTTAGGGCTATTTTTTTTATTTTCAACAGTAGTTAATATCTTCACATTATCCAACAAAACAGAAACGGGCTCTGCTGGAGAGCAACCCGATAGGGATACATTGGATGCCCGACAAAAAAGTCGATTTAAGAAGCCTTTCTAGGCTTCCTTTTTTATATCTTTTTAGAGGGCATTATGCCTTTAAAAACTCATTTATAAACTTGATTTTTCTTTGTTTTGTCAAGCCATTATGGTTTCTTAATTTGTTCTTCAAATCTGAAAAATGTCCATCAATCATATTCGTTGTGTTAGGTATATTCAACTCGTAATTATCATACCAAGTAAATAACCATTTCATGTTTGTATTTAGGCTCCTATAAGCACTTCTCAATCTTTTATGAGTATAATGACTTTTCCCAGTCTCTGGGTTTGTTGTACGCTCATTTAAGAAGAGTTCCCATTTCAAAAACCATAACGTTAAACCACCTTCAAAAGATTCTCTATCTGTCTGCTTTAATAGGCTCACAAGTTCCTTAAGCTCAATAGAGGCAGACATTTTTGGATTTTTGGTTATGTACCTTCGTATAGTTGCAACCTGATGAAACTGGCAAAGCTGTACAGGTAAATCCTTGAATACACGTATAAGTCCTTTTCTTCCATCACAGACAATTGCAACTATGGTATATCCTTTTGATTTGAGGTGATTGACGCCTTGTAAATAGAGTGCGTTTGTTTCCGAACGTACATAATACCAAAGTAGATTTTCCTTAGTATGGGCATCCTTAAATAACATCAATCCAAAACTTCTACCCCAATAGGTTGTGTCCATTAAAACGATAACTTTTTTGGGTATTTTCTCAGGTATAGAAACAATGTGCAAGTCTATTTTACGCTGGATGGTTCTCTTAGAGCATCCATACTTTTGAGCAAGCTGAAAATAAGTCTGTTTGCCTTTGCTGTATTCATCCCAGATTATAGCTGGAATTATAAATTTACCGCCTTTAAAAAACCTGCCACAGGCTAGACATTTATATCGTTGTTTTCCGTTTCTGACTCCATACTTTTTGGTTATGGAGCTGTTACAATAAGTGCATTTTTTTTATTCAAAACCTTTGATTTGCTCCAAAGCTAGTTAATATAAGCTCTAACAGGGTTTTTAGCAACCATTTTGTCTATTACGCCAAAAAATCACATACCAAAATACCAAGAGCGAAGCGATACCAAAGGCAAAGCCGTTTCCAAAAGCAAAGCGCGTCTAGTACTCCAACAAGTCTAAAAGAGCCGCTTCAAACTCATTCTTCGCTAAATACTGTTGCTCTAATCCTTGTTCAAACGGAATTGGCGTTTCCATGCTTGCCAGACGTTTTACAGGCGCGTCAAGGTATTCAAAGCAATTTTCCATAATCATAGCTGAAATATCACTCGAAATACTTCCAAACAAAGAATCTTCCTGTAAAATGATCGCCTTTCCTGTTTTCTTGACTGAAGTATAAATAGCTTCAGTATCTAATGGTTGTAACGAACGTAAATCAATCAAATCCGCAGAGATTTCAGGATTCTTGTCTAACGTTTCTAAAGCCCAATGTACAGCGGCTCCATACGTTATAATCGTTATATCGTTTCCTTCTTTCAACAAAGAAGCTTTTCCTAAAGGTAATGTGTAATAATCCGTTGGAACATCTTGACGAATACTTCTATATAACGCTTTGTGTTCGAAGAATAACACAGGATTTGGATCGTTTATAGCTGTTGCCAACAATCCTTTTGCATCATACGGAAATGCTGGATACACCACTTTTAATCCTGGCGTTTTAGTAAACCAAGCTTCGTTCGTTTGCGAATGAAATGGTCCTGCGCCAACGCCTGCGCCACAAGGCATTCGTATCACAACAGCTGCATTCTCATTCCAGCGATACTGTGATTTTGCTAATAAATTTACAATTGGGTTGAATCCGCTCGAAACGAAATCAGCAAATTGCATTTCCACAACAGATTTTATTCCGTTTATAGAAAGTCCATATGCAGCAGCAACAATTGCTGATTCACAAATTGGCGTATTGCGCACGCGTTCCTTTCCAAACTGATCTACAAATGTATCCGTAATCTTAAAAACGCCTCCATATTCGGCAATATCTTGTCCCATGATAATCAAATCATCATGCTTTTCCATAGACTGTTTTAATCCTTCAGAAATGGCATCTATAAAACGAATATTTTCTGTTTCTGAAGTTGATGTAACTTCTTGATATATTGACTCTTTATAAACATCACTTAATTCTTTTGTTTTAGTAGAAATTATCTTCTCTTCATCAAAAGCAAGTTGTAAATTTTCGTTGATTTCATTCGTAATTTCATTTCTAAAAACTTCATCAATTTGCGTTGTGAGTAAACCTTCAAACATTAAAAAATTACGATACATATCTATCGGATCTTTCGCTGCCCAAGCATCCATCAATTCATCAGGAACGTACTTTGTGCCACTTGCTTCTTCATGTCCGCGCATGCGAAATGTTTTAAATTCCAATAAAATTGGTCTTGGATTCTCGCGAATACTATCGGCAAGTTCAGAAACTTTCGAATAGACTTCTAAAATATTATTTCCATCAATAATATGAGATTCCATTCCGTAACCTTTGCCTCTATCAGCAAGGTTTTCACAATTATATTGCTCCGAAGTTGGTGTGGAAAGTCCGTAACCGTTATTTTCAATACAGAATAATACAGGCAAACTCCACACAGAAGCAACATTTAAAGCTTCATGAAAATCGCCTTCACTTGTTCCGCCTTCGCCTGTAAATACAGCACAAGCGTGTTTATTTTCTTTTAATTTATTTGCCAACGCAATTCCACTTGCAACGCCTAATTGCGGACCTAAATGTGAAATCATTCCCACAATATTAAATTCTTGTGTTCCGAAGTGAAAACTACGATCGCGCCCTTTTGTAAATCCATTAGCTTTTCCTTGCCATTGCGAAAACAACCGATACAACGGAATTTCTCGCGTCGTAAAAACACCTAAATTACGGTGCATTGGTAAAATATATTCGTCTTTTGTAAGCGCAGAAGTTACGCCAATAGCAATGGCTTCTTGCCCAATTCCGCCGAACCATTTTGAGATTTTTCCTTGACGAAGCAGAATTAACATCTTCTCCTCTATCATTCTCGGTTTCAGCATTTTCTTATATAATGAGATCAACGTTTCGTTGGTCAAATTTCCTTTTTTGTATAACATCGATTGTTCTATGGTTGGCAATTATTTCAGTGCATTAAATATATATTCAAAATTGATTAAAAAAAATGATTCATCAAAATACATTTTACTAATTTTTTAAATTGTTAATAACTCTCCTTTTTCAACCGTAAATTTTTAGCTACATTTGTAGAAGCAAGCATTTAACTGCTATAAAGTTATTAACAATTGGTTTTATGATAATCAAACAGAATTAGCTATAAACCACACGTTTCTTAAAAATTTAAACTTGAATTAAATGAAAAATATCCCAAGTGTAGATCTTACTGATTTCTTATCTGATGATCCTAAAAGAAAGCAAAAGTTTATTGATGAAATAGGAAAAGCCTATGAAGATATTGGTTTTGTTGCCTTAAAAGGACATTTTTTAAGCGATACTTTAGTAGATAATTTATACGATGAGATCAAAAAATTCTTTTCGTTACCACTAGAAACAAAAAGCAGCTATGAAATAGAAGGAATCGGCGGACAACGCGGATATGTTTCTTTTGGAAAAGAAAGCGCGAAAGGTAGAAAAGTAGGCGATTTAAAAGAATTCTGGCATTTTGGTCAATATGTAGAAGATAATGATGAATTAAAAAAAGAATATCCTGATAATGTAAAAGTCAAGGAATTGCCAAAATTCAATGCTGTCGGTAAAGAAACCTATCAAATGCTAGAGAAAACTGGCGTTTATGTGTTAAGAGCATTGTCTTTATACTTAGGATTGGATGAATTTTATTTTGACAATTTCATCAAAAACGGAAACAGTATTTTACGTCCAATTCACTATCCACCAATCACAAGCGAACCTAAAGATGCTGTACGTGCGGCAGCGCATGGAGATATCAATTTGATAACCTTATTAATGGGATCACAAGGAAAAGGCTTGCAAGTGCAACGTCATGATGGCGAATGGCTAGACGCAATTGCGGAACCTGATGAAATAGTAATTAATGTGGGCGATATGTTATCGCGTCACAGTAATAATAAGTTGAAATCTACGATACACAGAGTTGTGAATCCACCAAGAGAACTTTGGGGAAACTCACGCTATTCAATTCCTTTCTTTATGCATCCAATTAGCGAAATGCCTTTAGATTGCCTTGAAAACTGTGTTGATAAAGACAATCCGAAGAAATTTGATGATATTACTGCTGGCGAATTTTTAAATCAGCGACTTATTGAACTTGGATTGGTAAAGAAATAATTCCTATCGAAAGAAAAAAATATAAACAATCATACAAACACTAATCGCAATAGCTTTTGGTGTTTTTTTTGTTTGAATTCGATAATTTGTCTTGTTAGTACTTTTTCCCTTTTTCCGCAGTATAGTAGCTTTTTTTCGTTTGAAATTTCTAAGATTTGAAAAACATTGATAAATCTACTTTATGCAGTAAACAGAGCTTAGGAAACTAAAATTCAGAAAAATAGATTCGGTTTTAGTTTTCAATAGAAAAACTAAAAATACCTCTGGAAAAAGCGCACTTTCTTTTGTTTCTGTTTTCTTTGTGCGAGCAAAGAAAATGAAAATAATAAACTAAAAATGAACTATTTAGCAACTACTTTTCTTTTTAATATAAAAATATCTTTGTAATTGTTTCATGAAGAAGTTTACCTATTCATAAATTCAAAATACACTCTTTTTAAAATCAATCGCTCCAAAACACAGGGAATTAAGCACATTCATCACACAAAAAATAGTTATCTTTAAAAGATTTTTTGAAATAACATATTTATACCAAATGAATCACTAAATAAGTGTACAATACCTATGGGAAATAAAAAACTCAGCAGTTTAGACGATTTGGGAGGATTTGTATTCTCTACAGATGATGATTTTGAACTCGAAAACAATCAGGCAGAAGAAACGCTTTCATCGAAAGAACAATACTTAGAAGCACACTTTAGCAACAAAGGTCGTGGTGGAAAAGTAGTAACCGTTGTCAAAGGTTTTGTTGGCTTAGAAGAAGATTTGAAAATTTTAGCCAAACTACTAAAGGTAAAATGTGGCGTTGGCGGAAGCGTGAAAGACAACGAAATTATCATTCAAGGGAATTATAGAGATAAAATTGTTCAAATTCTACAAAAAGAAGGATACAATGTAAAACGTGTTGGCGGATAAATGAATCATCAAACACTACATATTCTCAATGGCGATACTTTAATTTCGCGACTTGAAGACATCGATATTCATGACGATCAATTGGTTTGGCGTGAAATGTTATGCGAAGGAAAAACTGTATATGATTTAAAATCGAAAGCGTTTAAAAACGAACGTCTCTCCTACTTACAGCAATTTAACGCAACAGAAGAAACGTATACAAGTTCATTCTTAATACCTTTATTAACTACAAATTACGCGAAATATACGTCCATAGTATTATGGTTTGAATATGATTTATTTTGTCATATAAATATGATTGCTGCTTTAAGTCATTTAAAACAATTGCATATAAAAGCTCCTATTTATTTAGTATGTAGCGGTTGGATAGAGCATGAACCCAATTTAAAAGGATTGGGAGAACTTACTGACAAACAACTAGAAACACAATACGACAATAGAATTGAGCTTACAAAAGAAGATATCCGACTCGCCGATGACTTATGGCGATTGTATTGCACAAACGATCATACAGACTTTAAAAAATACGTTACGGTAAAATCTTCTTTTCCGTATCTATCAAGCTGTATCAATGCGCATTTAAAAAGATTTCCTGCTGTATCAAACGGATTAAATGTCTTGGAAACACATCTTCTCAAAATCATTCAAAAAGAAAAGATAAAGAGTACCTTACAATTAACAGGTTACGTTTTGCAATATCAAGGATATTATGGGTTTGGAGATTTACAAATCCGAAAAATAATTGCTAAATTAGCTTCTTTCTTCGAAATAGAAAATGAACGATTAGTCTTAAATCGACAAGGACTTTTAGCAATGGATCATATGAAAAGCTTTTATGATCAACTTAAAGATGATACTATTTATGGCAATTGCAAAAAATATGAATATTGCTATCATCTATCAAAACAACTAATTACAAAACATGAGTAAAATAGCAGCATCTGAATTAATTATAAATCCTGACGGAAGTATTTACCACTTAAACCTTCTACCTGAAGACATTGCAACAACAATAATTACCGTTGGCGATCCTGATCGTGTGGCTTCTGTTAGTAAATATTTTGATTCAATCGAACTAAAAAAAGCAAAACGCGAATTTGTCACACATACAGGAATGCTGAACGGAAAACGTATTTCGGTACTTTCCACAGGAATCGGAACGGACAATATTGATATTGTTTTCAATGAATTGGATGCGCTTGTAAATGTAGATTTTAATTCGCGAGAAGTAAAAAAAGACTTCACACAGCTTGATATTATTCGCATTGGAACTTCTGGCTCTATTCAAACAGCTATTCCTGTTGATGCTTTTCTAATTAGCGAACTTGCTATTGGATTCGACAGTTTATTACACTTTTATGAGTGCGATCATGTATTGGATGAAGAAATGGCAGAAGCATTTGTAAAACAAACCAATTGGTCGCCCAAAAAATCTTTTCCATATGTTGTGAAAGCAAATCAGGAATTGATCGACCAATTTTCGTCGGAACAAACAGTTTTAGGTTTTACGGCGACAAATTGTGGATTTTACGGTCCGCAAAGTCGAAAAATACGATTAAACGTTCAAGATGAACAGCTAAATGAAAAGCTTGCAGCATTCAATCATAACAATAAAAAAATAACAAACTTAGAAATGGAAACTGCCGGAATTTACGGATTGGCAAACTTATTAGGACATCGTTCGCTGTCTATGAATGCAATCATTGCAAACCGACCACTTGGAGAATTCAGCAAAACGCCCAAAGAAACAGTTGATACATTGATTCAATATACCTTAGGGAAATTAGCATAATACAAAAGCATCAAATGAAAAAAATAAATATTGGTGGAGTTCCTGAACATTTTAACTTAGCTTGGTATCTTACACTTACAGAACGTGCTTACGAAAAAGAAGGAATCAGTTTGCGATGGAAAGATTATCCTGGCGGAACTGGTGCTATGTGTAAAGCACTTCGAAGTGAAAAAATTGACATTGCCGTTATTCTTACGGAAGGAATCATAAAAGATATCATTGATGGAAATCCTTCTAAAATAGTACAAACCTTTGTGCAATCGCCTTTAATTTGGGGAATTCACGTTGCCGCAGATTCAAAATACAAAACGATAGAAGATTTAAAAGGTACAGAAGCTGCCATTAGTCGATATGGTTCAGGTTCGCATCTAATGGCGTATATCAATGCTGAAAATAACGGTTGGGACACAGAAAACTTAGATTTTGAAGTCATTAATAACTTAGAAGGCGCCATTGATGGTTTAAATAAAGGAAAGGGTGATTACTTTATGTGGGAACATTTTACGACAAAACCACTCGTAGATCAAGGGATTTTTAGAAGAATTGCCGATTGTCCGACACCTTGGCCATGTTTTGTGATTGCTGTACGAACAGAATTGCTAGAAGAAGATGAAGAAACGGTGAAGACAATATTAGACATCATCAACGCAACAACTTCGGAATTTAAAGACATTCCAATGATCGATCAAACGATTGCAACACGCTACGAACAACAATTAGAAGATGTGCAAGAATGGTTATCATTAACAGAATGGAGTCAAGAACTCATAGATGAAGAAACCATTACTAAAGTGCAAAACAAACTGCTAAATTTAGATATTATTCCAGAAAAGTGGGATTATGATCAGCTTACGTACAAAATCTCCTAGAAAACATAGCATATTTCGACGAAGCGTTCTATCGAACGTTTTTTTAATGCGCACAATTTCTCTTCCAACTCAAGTATATCAACACATTAAGAATTTATACAAGTAAAAGCACCTGTTTTTTTAGGGGCTTTTTCCCCTTTTTAAAAAGGGATAAATGTCGACGAGTGGTGCTTTTGCCCCTATGAATCGACACAAAAGCACGATTTTATGTAAGTTAACGAGAAATTATACATGTAAACGATTAAATGATTTAATTAAGAGTTGGCGTATTACATTTGTTATCAGAAAGTAGTAAGGGCAAAACATTACTTTCTAGCTTAAACCAAACTAATTTATCAGATTATTAACATTACAACTACTATCATTATGAAAAAATCAATACTATTATTAGCAGCAGCAGGATTATTTTTAGCTTCTTGTGGATCTAACTGTATGGGAAAAGGCGTTAATTTCGCTGATACAGATGATGCTAAAGAAAACTACATCATGACTGCAACTGCAGAAGATGCTTCTTGTGTAGAAGTTTACTAAGAAAAACTATCCAATTATATATAAAAGGTTGTAACATTTAAAATGTTACAACCTTTTCTTATTTCTATTTTGATTGAAAGATTAAAGGATTCAATGACTAAAATTCTAAGCAAGTCTAAAAACGTCACTTCGAGTGGAATTTCGCAGAAATTTTGTATAGAGAAGTACTTTGAAAACAAATTAAACTACTAAAAAAATCTAAGCAAGTCTAAAAATCCAACAATCTAAGAAGTCTATTTTTCCGCTACATAGATTATTATGCGAAGTTAAATCAAGTTCAACTTGACGAAATGATATCGATAACTAACCTCAATACTCACTTCTCAATACTAAACTCTTTCTGATTACCACCGAATTCCTTCAATCCGTTTACTTACCAAATAATCATTACAGCGACTAAAATGTTTATTGTCAAACCAAAAACCTCTATTCGCGCTCAATGGCGATGGATGACCAGAAGTTAATACATAATGTTTCGTTGCATCCACCTTTGCTCCTTTCTTCTTGGCAAATCCGCCCCAAAGTAAGAATACTACATTTTCCTTTTTCTCGGAAATCATCTTAATCACAGCGTCTGTAAACGTTTCCCAACCTTGTTTTTGGTGACTTCCAGCTTCATGTGCACGAACTGTCAATGTTGCATTTAATAATAAAACGCCTTGTTTTGCCCAACGTTCTAAATTTCCACTTTCTGGTGGAGCAATTCCAATATCGCGTTTAAGCTCTTTAAAAATATTTTGTAACGATGGTGGATGCGAAATTCCGTCATTCACAGAAAAAGACAAACCATTTGCTTGTCCAACGCCGTGATATGGATCTTGTCCAATAATAACCACTTTCAATCTGTGAAATGGACACTGATCAAACGCAGCAAAAATAGCTGTGCCTTTCGGGAAGCATTGATTCTGTGTGTATTCAGACTTTACAAAAGTTAATAACTCTTTAAAATATGGTTTCTCAAATTCATCATTCAAATGAAACTTCCAGCTTTCGTCTATTTTTATAATCATGTTTAGTATAGTTACTCGTTGTGGATTTTGATAAAATTCGTCAATTCGAGTGAATTTTACGATTGAAAATGAGTAAAATTTGTATCGAGAATAGATTTTTTTACACTAAAATGGTTCTCGATACGATTTTTCGTGCCTCAAAATCACTCGAACTGACGCTTCATTATACTTTTGAATTAAAAATGCACAACTGGTTATAGTTTTATGTTCATTTCTTTGCTTTCCTAAAGGAAACGAACCAAAAGAAAACAAACTTTAACCAATAGCATTCTTTCTAGGCATCATTTCAAAATCAGCATATAAATAAGTACCTTTGGCATCGGCTTGAATCTGCGCTATAATGCAGATTAAAATTAGCTCAAATTTACAATGATTAAAATACATTCCAAAACATTAGATGATTTAGAATTTGAAACGGTTTTACAACAGGTTTCAACACATGCAGTTACCGCTTTCGGAAAGCAAAAAATCAGCGATACACAGCCTTTTGCAGATAAAGATGTATTGCTAAAACATTTGGCGTACGTAAACGAATACTTGGCATCTTTTGCGAACGAAAACGTGATTCCAAATCATGGTTTTGATGGAATTTCATTGGAAATTAAAATGTTAGCTATTGAAAATAGTTTCTTAGAGATTCAAGGATTTCGTAAGATTTCTGCAATTTCTAGCGCAGTAAACTTATTATTGAAGTTTTTCAAGAAATTTCAAGAATACTATCCAACATTACAATCGCGCGCAGAACAAATTGAATTCACCAAGGATTTAGTGACTCAAATTGATTCAGTGATCAATCGTTTTGGCGAAGTAAAAGATTCGGCGTCATCGAGTTTAGGACAAATACGACGTGGAATTTTAAGTATTCGCGGAAAAATAAATCAAAGTTTTGCTTCTGCCTTGAGCAGATACAATCAAGCAGATTATTTAGATGAAATTCGCGAAACTGTTGTTGACAATCGCAGAGTTTTAGCTGTAAAAGCCATGCATCGACGTAAAGTTAAAGGTGCAATAATGGGGAATTCCAAAACTGGAAGTATTGTCTATATTGAGCCAGAAATTACGCTGCAATATTCGCGTGAACTGACCAATTTAGAATATGAAGAAAAAGAAGAAGTTACCCGAATTTTAAAAGAACTCACCGATTATATTCGTCCGTTTGCGCCGCTTTTAGAACAATATCAAGATTTTCTGAGCGATTTAGATGTCGTTTATGCCAAAGCAAAATATGCCGCTTCTATGAATGCTATTTTGCCTGAAATCTCGGAAGAACGTACGTTATTACTGAAAGATGCGTATCATCCACTACTCTATTTAACGAATAAAGAACGAAAAGAAAAGACATATCCGCAAACTATTGAACTCAGAAGTGACAACAGAATTATTGTGATTTCTGGACCAAATGCAGGTGGAAAAAGTATTACGCTAAAAACGATTGGTTTATTGCAAGTCATGTTACAAAGTGGCATGTTAATTCCGGTGCACGAGCGTAGTAAAGTATGTTTGTTTGAACGAATTTTGACAGATATTGGAGATAATCAATCGATTGAAAATCATTTAAGTACGTATAGTTATCGCTTAAAGCAGATGAATTATTTCTTAAAACGATGCAACAATAAAACCTTGTTTCTAATTGATGAATTTGGAACTGGAAGTGATCCTGAATTAGGTGGCGCATTGGCAGAAACCTTCTTGGAAGTTTTTTACGAACGTGAAGCTTTTGGAATTATTACAACGCATTATTCCAACTTAAAATTACTGGCAAACGAATTGCCACACGCAACCAATGCAAATATGTTGTTTGACAATAAAACCTTAATGCCTGTTTACAAATTGGCGTTAGGACAAGCAGGAAGTTCGTTTACGTTTGAAGTTGCGCAGAAAAATGGAATTCCGTACAGTTTGATAAATAGAGCAAAGAAAAAAATTGAACGTGGAAAAGTTCGTTTTGATGCAACAATCGCGAAGTTGCAAAAAGAACGCAGCGCAATGGAAAAAACTTCCAAATTACTGAAAGAAGAAGAAATTAAAGCGCGCGAAGAAAACGAACGTTTGGATGCATTGAATTCGAAAACAAAAACGAAATTGGAAAGCTATCAACAATTGTACGATCATGACAAACGCATGATTCATTTGGGAAATAAAATCAACGAGATTTCCGAACAATATTTTGATACTAAGAAAAAACGTCCGTTGATCTCTGAATTTTTACGCATTGTAGAAACGGAGAATTCGAAACGTAAAAAGCAAACGGTTAAGGAGAAAAAAGAACATAAAGTCAAGCAACAAGTCGCTAAGAAAGAAGTAATTCAGAAAGTGGCTGTGATTCGTGAAGAGAAAAAAGTTGAGAAAAAGAAAGCTGCTAAAAAAGAAGCTTCCAAGCCAAAAGCAATCTTAAAAATTGGCGATCGCGTTCGAATGCTTGACGGAAAAGCCGTTGGAACGATTGATAGCCTAGAAAAAGGAAAAGCAACGGTAAATTACGGAATGTTTACGACGACGATTTCGGTGGAGCAATTGGAGTTGGTTCGGTAGTTTGTTAGTTTTCAGTTGTCGGTTTTCAGTTTTCAGTTGTTGGTCTGTTGAAGCTTCTCGAATTTCATTTCGACATTCAGTATTCTTTATTCGATATTCAATATTTTTTAAATCGCTTTGCTCTTTTGTTGATTTGTTTTTTTCGTTTGTTTGTTCATTTGTTGATGTGATTGATTGATTTTACAAAACGTCACTTCGAGTAATTTTCGAGAGAAAATTGTATCGAGAAGTCTTACTTTCAAGTTTCCTCGCTTTTCAATTTAAAATTCAACATTTATAATTTAAAATTCCCAAAGTCGTATCTTTACAAAAATCATTAAAACATCACAAAATGATTGAAACCTTACCAAAAGATAAAAAAATAGTATTGTTTGACGGCGTTTGCAATTTGTGCAATAGTTCTGTGAACAAAGTTATTTCGCATGATAAAAACGATGTGTTTCGCTTTGCTTCGTTACAGTCAGAACTTGGTGTAGCCATTCAGAATCATTTACAGATTGATACTGAGAATTTAGATTCTATTATTTTGTATGAACCTGGAAAAGCCTATTATCACAAATCTACAGCGGCTTTGAAAATTATGAATGAATTTGGTGGTTTTTGGAAATTGACACAAGCTTTTTACATTTTCCCAGAGTTTTTACGAAATGTAGTGTATAATTATATTGCGAAAAACCGTTACAAATGGTATGGAAAACAAGATAGTTGTATCATTCCTACAGCGGAGTTGAAGGCTAAGTTTTTAGACTAAATAGATACTTACTCTTCTTCTTGGTTTGGAAATTTTTCATGTAAATAGGCTTCAACATCAATATCCCAATCTTTTAAAACCTTAAAAGCTCTTTTTAAATAATTTTGAATATAACCTATTTCTTGAAATTGTAATAGAATAGTGATAGCTTCTGCAACATATTGAATTGATAACTTTTTATCAGCTTTAGCTGCTTGATAAAAAATTGCCATATTCATAAGCGTCATCCCAATGCCTGGTAAATAAGTCTGTGGGTTTGGTTCGGCTAATTCTCTATAAATTACTAACGCTTCTTGATACGATTGCTCCGCTTTTATATATTCATTTTGAGCACGTTGTAAAATTCCTAAATTATTTAAGGTTTCTGCTACATACGGCAGATATGTTTGTGGATTTAATTCGGCTAATTCTCTTCTAATCAATAACGCTTCTTGATAGGATTGTTCCGCTTTTGTATATTCATTTTGATCACTTTGTAAAACCGCTAAATTATTCAAAGTCATTCCTACGTCTGGTAAATAGGTTTGTGGATTTACTTCGGCTAATTCTCTATAAATTATTAACGCTTCTTGATACGATTTCCCCGCTTTTATATATTCATTTTGATAGTATTGTAAATTCCCCAAATTATTTAAAGTCATTCCAACATCTGGTAAATAGGTTTGTGGATTTAATTCGGCTAATTCTCTTTTAATCAATAAAGCTTTTTCATACGATTTCTCAGCTTTTTAAATTCATTTTGAGCTCGTTGTAAAACCCCTAAATTATTTAAGATCATTCCAACGTCTGGTAGATATGTCTGTGGGTTTACTTCGGCTAATTCTCTATAAATTATTAAAGCTTCTTCATACGATTTCTCAGCTTTTGTATATTCATTTTGATCGCTTTGTAAACTTCCCAAATTATTTAAGGTCGTTCCAACTTTTGGTAAATATGTTTGTGGATTTAATTTGGTTAATTCTCTTCTGATTAACAAAGCTTCTTGATACGATTTCTCAGCTTTTGCATGTTCATTTTGATCACTTTGTAAAACCCCTAAATTATTTAAGGTAGTTGCTTTTTCTGCTTTAGAAGTTACTTTGTCCAAGCATTTATAATAATATTTTTCTGCTTTTTTAAATTCATTTATAAATTGAAAATAATGAGCGACTTCAAAACAGTTTTCATAGCTCCCATGGAGATTTACTGCTTTCTCATAATTTTCTCCTGCTTCTTTGTAGTTATGTTTTACACGAAGCATTTGTGCTTTTAGCATACGTAATTTAGACTCTTGTTTTCTATTATTTGAAGTCTTTATCTCCTCTATTTCTAATTTATCATCCTCTAATTCATTTAAAGCTTTATCTATATTTCCTTTTGAGAACAATTTAAAAACTTGTTTATAAGTATCAGATTCTTTTACTAAATCTTCGGATTTATTTTTATCAATAATATTTTCAACTTCTTGCTCTAATCGATCTCTTTCTTTCTTTAATTCTTCAAGTTCTTGAGATAATTTCAATACTTCTTTATCTAATAAACCTTCAATTTTTACTTTGTCTTTTAATCGTTGTTGTAAATCGTTGATTTTTTCCTCAGTGTTAGATGTGTAAAGTTCAACGGTTGCTTCTTTCTTTCGTATTGCGTCATTTGATTGAATAACTGTTACGATATTTCCGTCTCCTGTAATATCAATAGATGCCTTCTTATTATCTTTCGATGAAAAGTCTAAAAATGTTCCTTTCAGTTTATCATTTCGCTCCAAAAAGAAAAGTATCAAACATAGTATGGTAATTATAAACAATACAATCGTTGTGGTTGTATTGGCTGTATCATTTTGTATTTTGAAATCTATGTCTAGTATTTTTCCAATAAATTCAAATGAGAATTTATTTAAACCAATTAAAGCAGAAAATGCAAACAGCGAAATTCTTGCATAGAAAAGTTTCGGGTTAAATACCAAACTAATTACAGTAACAAGAATTGTGACTACTAAAGAAAGTTTCCAATTTTGAACAAACAAGTACGCAATTATTCCACTAATAATTCCTATTCCGATAGAAATGAAAACCCAGTTTTTTGTCATAAATTTTATTCGCTTAAATTGTCATGCTTGTAAAATCTAATATACAAAATAATTAACAATCCAAATGCTACGGATTTCCGTAAACCTATACTACAAACATCTAAACTTATAAACCAGTAAACTCATAAACTTTCACCAACAATTCAAACCATTACAACCCAAAAAATAACAATTGGTACACTTTTCGCTAAGAATTTGATAAATAACTCGCTTTTAGCCGAATCGAAATACTATTTTTGTAATAATAAATAATGTAAACGAGACTCCGCTCTTCAGCGGAGTTAGTTCAACTTACAATTTTTAGTTCGCCTAAAAAGGCTTCTTAAAATTTGGTTTCACTAAAATAAAAAAACATGAAAAAACAAATACTTACTGCAATTATATTATTAGTAACAATTTCCGCTTTCGCACAGAAGAAAGAAAAAATTAAAGGAAATCGTGAAGTTACGACTGTTATTTACGAATTGGATTCATTTACAACCTTAGTCGTAAATGAAGAACTTGAAGTTACACTCATCAACGGTTCTACGCCGCAAGTAGAAATTAGTACAGACGAAAATTTACACGAAGTATTCAACGTCAATGTTGTTAATGGAACGCTTACTATTTCAACATCTAAAGAAATTAGAAGCAGTAAAAAGTTAGAGATTTTCGTGACAATTTCAGAAGATTTAGAACGAATTCATGCAGAAGGCGATGCAGAATTAAAGTCATTGACAACACTAAATATCAAGAAAGTTGAAATAAATGCTATGGGAAGTTCAAAACTGGATTTGAGAATAAAGTCAGATTCTTTGGCGATTAACGGCTACAGAAATTCGAAACATCAATATCAAATTAATACAAGAGAATTGATTGTAACAGCTTTTGAAGATTCAAAAATCAAAGCCAACGTAACTGCTACGAAAGTCACTTCGCAAGTTGAATTTGGAGAAGTGAAACTACAAGGACAAACAGACGTTTTGTATTTGGAAGTGAAGGAAAAAGGTGAATTTATTGCGCCAACTTTTAAAACAAGAGAAGTTAGTGTGACGTCAACCGAACAAGCAAAAGTGGTTGTAAATGTAACGGAGAAAATTACGATTGACGCGCATGACAATTCAGAAATTGAATTGTTAGGAAGTCCAGCTTCAATTATTATGTATAAATTTGAAGGAGAAGCGTTGTTGCGTAAAATTGACGAAAACAAGAAAGGTTTTTTGAAACGAATATTCTAGTAAATCGTCATAGCGAGTGAAACGAAGCTATCTGTTTCTTAAGTAACAGATTACTTCGTCGCAAACTTCCTCGTAATGACGTTTCAAAATCATAAAATTTACAAAATAGAACATGGGCACATTTTTAACCATTATCATTATTCTAACGGTTCTAGTTGTTGGCGGATTTACAATCTTGATTGCGTTTGTTATCAATAAATCAACAACTCAAAAAACGCAGGAATTTATTGAAAATGAGAAACAGGAAATGCGCGCCAATGTGGAGAAAAAACGAAAAGAATTGCATCCGCACAAAGCAGCATTGTATTCCCAAGTTACTGACGCAATGGTGTTTAATTACATAAAAGCGGTCACGTATAATAAATTATCAGGCGTTATTTTGAATGAAAAACACAAGCCTATTGTTTCCTTTGAACGTATTGAACGTGGTTTACACACCAAAGGTCATATGGGCGCAATGACTAAGAAACAAACGTTTTACTACGATTTTACAGACTTGGAAGCTACTTTTTATTGTGACGATATGCTGTTAGGTCGATTTGACAAAACAGGAACAATTTACGATGCAACTGACAAAGTTATTGGACACGCAAAACATCCAATGAAAGCTTCGTTTGATTTACAATTATTTACAAGTTCACAACATCGTTTGGGTGAAGATTTTTTTCCGCTTACGCTGAATAATAGACAATTGGCAACAATTAACGTTGCGCCAAATTATGATGATATTAAACATGTTTCATCTGTGAAAACAGTATTTGAAGAATTAGGTTTTGGAACGCCAATTATCACGCTAACTGATACACCAACTGCAGAAGAGGAAAATTGGTTAACAGCTTTTGCAATTTTTGAAACTGCTTTTCATGGACATTGGTTGATTCCTTGATTGAAAGATTAAAGGATTTAATAATTAAAGGATGGTATATTGTGAAACAATCATAAGTTAGAGAACAACTCACGATACGATTTTTTAGTTTAAAAGTTTATAGGTTTATAGGTTTATAGGTTTATGCAGTTAGGTAAATAATTCACATACCAACATTTCGACTGCGCTCAATGTTACATATATTAAAAGCACTTGTATTGAGCGGAGTCGAAATGAAGCGAGTCTAAAATAATCCTATTTGTCCATCACCCGCAATTGGTGGTTTTTCATCGGAATCATCATCGTCAGTTGAAGGTTTTTCACCGTTTTCTGCGCCTTTTACGGTTTCTTCATCTACAACTTCTATTTCTTCTGCAGGAACTTCAATTTCTTCTTCGTAGGGCAAAGATTCCAATACATTGATTTGACGCACTTTATCAGCAGTTAATTGATTTCCAAGTGCTTTGATTCCTTTTACAGAGATAAATTCTTCCAAATTCACTTCCATGTCAGGTTTTTGATCTTTTCCACGTTGCTTGTAAAAAACGATTTCCGCCATTGGTCGCCAATCCGTCATGACAATTTCTAGTTGCGATTTTGGATGATCGGTAATGAATTGTTCTACTTTCGATGAATTTTCTACCAAGAAACGTTTTATGTAATACCGTTCTTTTTCTCCATCAAAATAAATTGCTGAAATTGGTTTGTTCGGATTCCATTTTTCCATGACAATCATATCACTATCAAAATGCGCCGTCAATTCAGGTAAAATGGTTTTGAGTTCACCTTTTTGATTGATAATTAACAAACGATCTTCTCCTCTAAATTCGCCGATCAGTTCGCCTCTTCCATCAACATTTAAACGTTGCACCGTATCATCAAACCATATTTTACGTGGTTTTAAAGTAGAAACTCCTTTTTCTTTAAGTTCGATTCGTTTGATCGAATATTTCGTAACAATATTCCCTTTTACTGCTCTACCTTTAATACCTAAATCGGCAAAATCAATATCCCATTTTAACTTTTTAATGCTTCCCGCTTGACGTAAAAGTATCGTAACAACTTCTGCTTCTCCATTTGGATTTGCAGAAAAATACGTAGCCATGGAACCTTTTTTTCCTTGCGTTAAATCGTATTCTTTATCGCGTGTCACGCTTGTCACAGCAAAACGTTTTATATAACTCGCGCCACTTTTTCCATCACGATAAATCATGTTATAAATGGTACGTTTGTCTTTTTTCTTGAAGATGGCAATATGAATGATGTTTTTACCAATAAATGTTTTGGCATCTACTTTTGTGACTTGCATTTTTCCATCGCGTGTAAATACGATAATGTCATCAATATCAGCACAATCGGCTACATATTCATCTTTCTTTAAGGAAGTTCCGATGAAGCCTTCTTCCCTATTTACATAGAGTTTTGTGTTCCGAATGACAACTTTACTCGCGTCAACATCATCAAAGATTCTGATTTCTGTTTTACGCTCTCTTCCTTTTCCGTATTGAGTTTTTAATCGTGTAAAATAATCAATTGCATATGTAATTAGATTTGCCAAATGATGTCTTACTTCAGCAATAGAATCTTCTAAAGCATCAATTTTTTGTTGCGCTTTGTCAATATCAAATTTAGAAATCCGCTTGATTCGAATTTCGGTCAACCGAACAATATCTTCTTCCGTTACGGCACGTCTTAAATGTGTAATAAATGGCTTCAAACCTTCATCAATAGCGTTTATAACACCTTGCCAAGTTTCTTCTTCTTCTATTTCACGATAGATTCTGTTTTCGATGAAAATTCGTTCCAACGAAGCAAAATGCCATTGTTCTTGTAATTCTTCTAATTGAATTTCTAATTCCGATTTTAGCAATTCAACCGTATGATCTGTTGATCTGCGTAACATTTCTGAAACACCAATAAATAAAGGTCTATTCTCAGAAATGATACAACCTAATGGCGAAATAGAACTTTCACAATTCGTAAAAGCATATAATGCATCAATTGTTTTATCTGGAGAGAGATTACTCGGCAAATGCACCAATATTTCTACATCGGCAGCCGTGTTATCTTCAATCTTTTTGACTTTAATTTTTCCCTTGTCATTCGCCTTTAAAATCGATTCAATTAGTGACGATGTATTTGTTCCGAAAGGAATTTCAGTAATGACTAAAGTATTTTTGTCTAGTTGCGAAATTTTAGCACGCACACGCACTTTTCCGCCACGCAAACCGTCATTGTAATTGCTTGCGTCCATGATTCCCGATGTTGGGAAATCTGGCAGAATTACGAAACGTTTTCCCTGTAAATGCTTGATGGAAGCGTCAATGACTTCTAAAAAGTTATGTGGTAATATTTTGGTAGATAAACCAACCGCAATTCCTTCGGCACCTTGCGCTAAGAGTAACGGAAATTTTACGGGAAGATTTACAGGTTCGTTTTTACGTCCGTCATACGACAATTGCCATTCCGTAATTTTTGGGCTGTATACAACTTCTAATGCAAATTTTGATAAACGTGCTTCTATATAACGAGAAGCCGCCGCTCTGTCGCCGGTGAGAATGTTTCCCCAGTTTCCTTGCGTATCGATTAAGATATCTTTTTGACCAATTTGCACCATTGCATCCGCAATACTGGCATCTCCGTGTGGGTGATATTGCATGGTATGACCGACAATATTGGCAACTTTGCTGTAACGTCCATCATCCAAATCTTTCATTGAATGCATAATACGTCGCTGTACAGGTTTGAAACCATCTTCAATTGCCGGCACAGCTCTTTCTAAAATTACATAAGACGCATAGTCCAAAAACCAGTCTTTGTACATGCCTGTAACTTTGGTAATGGTTTCTTGCGCATTGTTTTCATGTTGCTGATTTTCAGCATGTAATTCTTCGTTATGTTCTTCCATTAAGAAATTTCGTTGTTATGCTTTATGACTTTATCTAAAGATTTTTTTAAGGCTCTCTTTTTTCCACTGCTTAGCAATGATATGTTGAAATGTACACGTTTGGTTTTGTTACTTCTCGATTTTACATAGACATATAAATAGGAAAATAAAATGTAGTTCTGTATTCGATATCGCTTTAGTTTTTCTTTTGGAAATTCCGCTCTATGTTCTCTGTAATTAATAAAATTTGAAATAAATAATCCTTTGTTAATGAACGTTAATACACTTCCGTCACTATCAAATTCAAAATACTTTGCTGAACTATAAATTATTCCTACAACAACCACAAATAGCACAGGAATACTGTACCAAATTTTTATTTGATTATGATCTTCTCGAAAAAAGAAAAAGTAAAGTATTACTAAAATACCTCCGATTCCCAAGAAAAAGTAGAGAAATGGTATCCACTTTTTCGATTTTGCGTTATCAAACCGCATACACCCAATTATTTTTCTTCTTCTACAAGGTCCAGTTCAACCTTTAGATTGTTAATAATAAATTCTTGTCTGTTAGGGGTATTTTTTCCCATGTAGAATTGTAATAATTCTTCAATGGAGGTTTCTCTGTCTAGCATTACTGGATCTAAGCGAATGTCTTCTCCGATGAAATATTTGAACTCATCAGGCGAGATTTCTCCCAATCCTTTGAATCGTGTAATTTCAGGTTTTCCAGAAAGTTTGTTTATAGCGGCACGTTTTTCTGCTTGACTGTAACAGTAAAATGTTTCTTTTTTGTTTCGAACTCTAAATAATGGCGTTTGTAAGATATATAAATGTCCTTCTTTGATTAATTCTGGAAAGAATTGCAAGAAAAAAGTAATCAGTAATAAACGAATATGCATTCCATCAACATCGGCATCTGTTGCAATTACAATGTTGTTGTAACGCAAATCTTCCATTGATTCTTCTATGTTTAATGCAGCTTGTAATAAGTTGAATTCTTCGTTTTCGTATACAATCTTTTTTGACATCGAGTAGCAATTCAACGGTTTTCCGCGTAAACTGAATACCGCTTGCGTATTGACATCTCTGGATTTTGTGATGGAACCCGAAGCAGAATCTCCCTCAGTAATAAATAAGGTTGATTCTAAACGTCTATCTTTTTTTATATCGCCTAAATGCACTCTACAATCGCGCAATTTTTTGTTATGTAAATTTGATTTTTTAGCACGTTCTTTAGCTAGTTTCCGAATTCCTGATAATTCTTTACGTTCACGTTCTGCTTGCAGAATTTTACGTTGCATTTTATCAGCTACATCAGGGTTTTTATGTAAATAATTGTCTAAATATTTTCCGACGAAATCATTTATATATGAACGAACCGTTGGCAATTTCCCACCCATTTCAGTAGAACCTAATTTTGTTTTTGTTTGCGATTCAAAAATTGGCTCCATTACTTTAATACTTACTGCAGAAATGATCGATTTTCTAACATCAGACGCTTCAAAACTTTTTCCGTAGAAGTCACGAATCGTTTTTACAATTGCTTCTCTAAAAGCTGCTTGATGCGTTCCACCTTGCGTAGTATGTTGCCCGTTCACAAACGAATGATATTCTTCGCTATATTGCGTTTTACTGTGTGTAATTGCTATTTCAATATCATCACCTTCTAAGTGAATGATAGGATATAACATGTCATCTTTATTGTTATTATCTTCTAAAAGATCTCTTAAACCATTTTCAGAAAAGAACTTTTCACCATTAAAAAGAATCGTTAATCCTCTATTTAGATAGACATAATTACGCAGCATTTTTGCAACATATTCTGTTCTAAATTTATAGTTTTTAAAAATAGCTTCATCTGGAATAAACGTCACTTTTGTTCCGCGTCTTCTAGAAGTTTCATCTAAAAACTCCTGATCGTTTAAGTTTCCTTGGGCAAATTCCGCTGCACTCGATTTTCCATCACGAGACGATTCAACTCTAAAATAAGAGGATAAAGCATTTACGGCTTTCGTACCAACTCCGTTCAGTCCAACAGATTTTTTAAAAGCTCTAGAATCGTACTTTCCTCCTGTATTCATTTTGGAAACTACGTCTACAACTTTCCCTAAAGGAATTCCACGACCATAATCGCGAACAATTACTTTTGGTCCTTGAATGGAAACTTCAATCGTTTTTCCTGCGCCCATGACAAACTCATCAACCGAGTTGTCAAGTACTTCTTTTACAAGAATATAAATTCCATCATCGGCAGACGAACCATCACCCAATTTTCCGATATACATTCCGGGACGCAAACGAATATGTTCTTTCCAGTCAAGTGAACGTATATTATCTTCGGTATATTGTGTGTTTTCTTCCATCGAATGAGGTACAATTAGGGTTTGATGCTAATATACTATATACATTCAAAAAATAAAACTTGAACGCCTTAAATTAATCAACAAAAAGCGCAATATTTTGTGAATATTGCGCTTTTCGAAATCTATTTTGAAGTATTGCCTTTATTCTGACCAATAACTAAGTGTCACAACGATGAATCCGTCGTTTCCAACTAAGCTTTGATCTAAGGTTACAATCTCGCTAGACGAGCCATCAAAATATCCATCATACGAATCAAATCGATACGTTCCTGCTGGTAAGTTGTAGAATAAATTGTGATCGTAACGACTAGGATAAATGGTTTCTCCTGTATCTTGATTCGTAGCAGCATACCCTGGCAGTTGAGCCGGATCAATAGATTGTCCTGTGCGTTCATCTACCAATTCAATACGAACATTGTACGTTACCGCCAACGATTTTAAAGCAGTTGCTTCTGTTTTAATTTCTTTCGCTAAACTGATTTGAGTATTTAGAAATCCACGAATTTCACGAATTAATTGTCGAGCAGTATTTCTATTGTTCTGTTCAATTGCTATTTTTAATAAAGCACTTTTGTTAAGTACATAATCTTCATTTGCTTCAATAGTAGATGCTTTTCCTTGAATACTACTCGGATCAATGTTGCTATTTCCTTGCGCCGCTTGTCCAATGTAATAAATAACTTCATCGCTAAATTCTTCTACAACAGACATACTTTGATTGATTACTTGAATGTACGTTGCAACATCAGGGTTTGGATTGTTGTTGACTAAATAATCAACTGTCAAAGTTTTCAAAGCGGCTTTTCCTCTTTTCGCTTCCACGCGAATGACTTCTGCGGAATCAAAAGTTTCATCTAAGTCATCAATAACTGATTGTTGTGCGTGCGTATTCATAACGAATAGCATCAATAATGCACTAAGTGCGTACGTAATTTTTTTCATGATAAACTAATTTATTTGGTTATCATGATAAGATACGAATAGAATGTCCCTTTATAGGTACTGTTATATTGTAAAACTTTTAATGTTTTCCCTTTTATTTTGAACAGATGTTTTTTTTAAATAATCAAAAAAAAGCGCACTATTCTGTTGAACAATGCACTTTTTTACAAACTATTTTGAATAGTATTTTTATTCTGACCAATATTGAAGCGTCACAACAATAAATCCGTCGTTTCCTTCTAAGGAAGGATCTAACGTGACAACTGCGCTTGAAGAGCCATCAAAATATCCATTGTACGAATCAAATCGATACGTTCCTGCTGGCAAGTTAGAAAACTCATTGTAATCATAATAACCAGGATAATACACTTGATTGGTATCTAAGTTTTCGGCAGCATATCCAGGCAATGTTCTTGGATCAACTGGTTGTCCTGAACGCTCGTCAACAAGTTCAATACGAACATCATACGAAATAACTACTGAATTTACATTGGCAACTTCCGTAACCATATGCTCAACGACTGTTGTTTGATTGTTTTGCACATCATTCGTTTCAGACTCTTGTGCCTGTACGTTTACTGTGAATGCAAATAATAGTACACTTAATACATACGTGAATTTTTTCATGATACTTTAATTTATTTGGTTATCAAGCTAAGTTACACCAGAAAAAATCTAAATGGTTACTGTTATATTGTAAAAACTTTAATGTTTAATCGTACTTTTTTAGTGATTTATGAAAGATGAAACCTACATAAAATGTTTGTTTAAACGTCAAAAGCGAACCGGAGTTCGCTTTTGACTATCTTTTTCTACCTGAATTTTCAGAATTCTTAAATTCGATTTTCTAGTATCAATTTATACGTTAAAAAGGAAATGCATTACATCTCCATCTTTTACAACGTATGTTTTTCCTTCTACAGAAAGTTTTCCTGCAACTTTTACTTTCGCTTCACTTCCGTAGGTTACATAATCGTCATATCCGATAACTTCAGCACGAATAAATCCTTTTTCAAAGTCTGTATGAATCACTCCAGCAGCTTGTGGTGCAGTTGATCCAATAGGAATTGTCCAAGCGCGCACTTCTTTTACGCCAGCTGTAAAGTAAGTTTGTAGATTTAATAATTTATACGCAGAACGAATTAAGCGAGAAACGCCAGCTTCTTCCAATCCGATGTCTTCTAAGAATAGTTGACGTTCTTCATAATCTTCCAATTCTGCAATATCAGCTTCTGTTCCGACAGCTAATACAATAATTTCAGCATCTTCACCTTTAATCGCTTCACGAACTCTGTCTACATATGCATTTCCAGATTTTGCCGAAGCTTCGTCTACATTACATACATATAAGATTGGTTTTGCAGTTAATAATTGAAAACCTTTTATTAATTCTGCTTCATCATCTGAAACTTCTACAGCTCTTGCAGAAATTCCTTGTTCTAAAGCTAATTTGAATTTTAGAAGTACTGCTTCTTCTTTTTGCGCTTCTTTATTTCCAGTTTTTGCGGCTCTTTTGACTTTTTCTAGGCGTTTTTCAACCGTTTCTAAGTCTTTTAATTGTAGTTCAATATCAATCGTTTCCTTATCTCGGATTGGATCAATACTGTTATCAACATGAATAATATTATCGTTGTCAAAACAACGTAATACGTGCATAATTGCGTTGCACTCGCGAATGTTTCCAAGAAACTGATTTCCCAATCCTTCACCTTTACTTGCGCCACGAACCAATCCTGCGATATCAACGATTTCAACCGTTGCTGGCATTACACGTTCTGGATTTACCAATTCTTCCAACTTTTCAATTCTTGCATCTGGTACATTTACAACGCCTAAATTTGGCTCAATCGTACAAAATGGAAAGTTTGCGCTTTGTGCTTTCGCATTTGACAAACAGTTAAATAAGGTTGATTTTCCAACATTTGGTAATCCTACAATTCCAGCTTTCATGTGTTATCTTTTAATAGAAAATTTCGTGGTGCAAATATAGTATTTATGTGTAGATATTATAATTTTATTTTGGTTGTTCGTTGTTAGTGGTTTGTTGTTGGTAAATTGGGCGTGTTTAGATTGTTTGAGTTTTTTACAATTACCACTTTTTTTTAGATATTAAGCAATTCAAGGTTTTTTGTAATAGTTCATTACAATTCGTGTAAATTATTCAAAAAAGGACATTTGCTAGAAACGTAAAAAAGCCCTAAAAAGGGCTTTGTATAAATCAATTTGCAATTTTTTTTATGGGTTTGCATAATGGTTGTCATTTTTATTCTCTAGAATTATTTTAGTTTTTCTAATAGTTTTTGGCAATATCTATTATCATTATCAATAACTAATCCTTTTTCAACTATTATTTTAGCATTAACTGGGTCATTATTATTTAACAATAGCCAACCTAATCTTGAATAGTCAGTAGCATCTCCTTCAGGAATGTGATGAGTGAATTGATCAATAATAATTTTAAGCATTTCAGCTTTATACTCATCCCTTTTAGCTGCCATACTATTATAAATGTGGTTGTTAATTCTGTTAGCCGCTTCGCTAATTTCTCCTAAGCTTACTCCAGCTATTTGAACAAGTTCTGTTAGCGCATGACTTTCCCCATCCCAATCTTTACTATACCGACAAACTGAGGCTAACTTATTCCAAAGTTTTGCTTTTTGTTCAGATGGAATATTTGATTTTATATACTCTCTGATGTAGTATTTGACCCTATCATATTTATTATATTCTTCAAATAATTCAATGATGTAATTATATGTTTTTGGATACTTTGAAGCTATGTATTCTAATAAAGGTAGTTCGTTTTCAAATTCAGTAATAGAATTAATTCTTTTAGAAATAGATTTGAATTTTCTTTCTATTTGTAATGAAAGACCTGAACTTAGATTACTAAATGTGGTAGTACCAAATTCCATCAATAACTCACGATCTGACATTATCTTAATTTTTTCAGGATTTATTTCCAGTTCACCTTTTCCGAAAATTGTTGCAGCTAATGGAACATTTATTATCTCATCATCATCCTTCGTTATTATTTCGATAAAAGAGCTTTGTCGTAATTCTTCGATTGCTGACTGGACATTCATCTTTTCGTTTTCTGGCCTCCACAGTACCGCTTCTAGAGCAATTGTTGGAACCATCGAATTCCAACTACAAAGTGTCAAGAATACTCTTTTCGCAGCTGGAGACAATGTATTGAATGTTCTTTTAAATAAAGCGTCTAATATTTTTTCTTGTTCAGCTACTATTCTCTTAATTTTACCAGTCTTCTTATTTCTAGCTACTTCACCAAGTAATATCTTTATTATGTAAGGATGTCCATCAGACTCTTCTATTAGATCCTTAATGTAACTATTATTCAAAAGACCTTCAATGTTTAAATCTTTAGCAAATTGATGTATTAATTCTAGACACTCTTCTTCAGTCATACCCTGTACTTCTATAGGATAGTCTGCCTTAAAACTTCTACTTATTCTAGAAGTAATTAATACTTTGTTGGGGTTTCTTATATATGTGTTTATCCATTCAAAAACTTCTATTGGATTAGAAATAGTTTCAAAATTATCAAATATGAACAAGGTTTTTCCAAATGAATTTTTAGTTAAATCATTTGCAAACAATTGCTCTTGTTCAGAATTTTTGGCTTTTGGATAAAGCAAAGAACAGTAATCCTTTGCCATATCCCTAATATTCAACACCTTCGTTTGGACTTGTTTAGGGCCATCCATTAACAGGTCAATATCCCTAGAACTAAACCAAATAATTAAATCAAACCTTTTTTCATTTGTGAGGCTATATATTAGATTTATTGCAAGAGATGTTTTTCCAACACCTCCTTTTCCAAGCAACGTGATAATCGGAAATCTATCTTCTTGTAGCAAAGTTGTTCTAAGTTCATCTTCTAAATCTTTTCGTTTTACATACAATTCAGGAGTAGTAGGCAAATTCGAGAGACAGTTTCCAACTACATTTAAATCATTAGTGCCTTCTGTATGACTTTTTGGCAATTGTGTAATTGGAACAAGATAATTATTTGCCGATTGATAAACCCTCTCATCACTTATGTAGGACAAAGTTTCAAATCTTTCATTTTTTAAATTTCCGTTTGTAATCCAAAAGTCTGTTAACTCAGCATTAGAGTAAAACAAATCAACTTTCTTAGGTTCGTCTAGATAAACATAAATTCCATTTGAAAAATTAAATTGATTTTCTTTTTTTAAATCAGCATATGGATCATCTACATTTTCGGTTAGATAAGACACCCTATATCTACCAGACAAATTTTGATGTAAGAAGGCCCATGATCGCTTGAACATACTAAATTTCTTAATAATAAGAGAAATCGATTTATCAAGTTTCGGACAAGCTTTATTACAACTATCCAATCTTGGAGCTCCATGACCTTTCGTTTTATTTCTTAGTTGTGTTAACAAAAGAAACCAATTTCTAAGAGGGCTTTTATTCGACAGTTTATTATGTTCGATATTGAAATCCGATAGACATTGTGAAATCAACAGCTGGCAATCGTATTGCCATTCACCGCTTCCACATCTTTGAGTAAGTTCTTTTAGCTCATAATCCCTAATATTAGAGTTTAATAATTGTGCAGCAGGTCCAATTACAACTTCGTCGATAGATTTAGAAAAATCTCCTATTGCGTTTGCTCTGCTAAGTTTATATTGATATCGATATCGAGTTCTTTCTGCATCGTCATTAATGGCCGACACTAGAAAAAGTGCAATATTTTTAGTTAAGAACTCTGCGTAATTCAGAAGTTCGAAAAAGTATGTTAAGTCTGATTCTTCTTTTGCAGTTTCAATCTTAACCTTTAATCTATCTAAGGGTCTATATTTCATTCATTTATTTTTATGCTAGCTAAAGATATACAGAACTCCAATTCCAAAGTTCCAGTTATTTTCTCTAAATGTAAGACAAAGATTATATATATGCAATGCGGTTTTCCGTAAATTCATACATTAGATACAGATAGACTTCTTCAAACTAAAGACAAACCAACATTTTTAAGCTGTAAGGCGTTATTTTTTCTCTTAATAAAAGGTATTTTTTCAAGTAGTTTCCCCTCAAAACCCAAAAGCACGTTCCTGTCTTTTTATTTTTGAATCAATACTGACTCCAATTCCAATTAATACCAAAGCTGCTGAAACCACAATGAGTTTCGTAGTTAACGGAATTCCATCTTGAATTACAAACGCAATCGCAAATGAAGCAGCAAAACTAATTGCGTACGTTGTATAATAGTTATTCGGTACAAGTTTTAATTTTTTCTTTAGGAATCTTTTAAACTTCGTCAGTTTTTGCTTGAAGATTTCATTATTAAATGACGGAATTTTTTCAAGTTCCAAATAGGTAATGTAACTTTCTATCTTAGTTAATTGCTCTTGAGGCAACTCTTTTTCTTTCAGATTGCTTAAAATCGAAATAAACTTTTCAAAAGTTTTAATTTCAGCGTTGTCTTTTGTTTTGGAAAGTTGCCGTTTCAGAAAAATAATAGTTCCTTTCAAATCACTTGTTTCTTCAATCGTATTTGCGCCTAATAACTCGCTCATTTCTACGTCTAAAGCAACAGAAATTCGTTTGATGGTTTCTCCTGTCGGAACAGACTCTTCGTTCTCAATTCGTTGAATAGTTCGCAAACTCACTCTTGATTCTTCCGCTAAATATTCTTGCGACATTCCTCTGAGCGTTCGTATTTCTTTTAATTTCTTTGCTAAATTGTTTGTGTACATCATAACTATTTTTTGTTCTTAGCAAATATATATTGTGTGCATTCTATTGATTGCGTCAAGCATACGACATGTTTACGTCGCCGTAATTATTACGGTTTTATGTCCGTTATTTAATTTGTACTAAAGGATGATTCAAACCGCCAACTTCATTCTTAATGACTTCAAACTTATCAATACTTTCAAAAAGTTTCGTTAGATTTCTAAAACCATAACTTCTTGGATCGAAACTAGAATCAATTTTTCTAATATTTAAACCTAACGTTGATACATACGCTCTATCTTCTTCATTTGTTGATATATCAAAAGCTTTATTGATGGTTTTCCAATCTTCCTTCGATAATTTCACTTTTGCAGCGGCAACTTTAGGTTTTCGACTTGTCGCTTTCTTTTTTGATTTTACTGTTTTTACTTCACTTTCTTCAACTTCCTCAATCTCTTCATTTTCTTCACTCTCTGGGCTTTTTAAATTTTTTGTAAACGTAAAAACTTCACAAGATCTCACAAATGCTTCAGGCGTTTTTTCCTCTCCAATTCCCATCACAAACAATCCTTCTTCTCTAATTCTTTTTGCCAAACCTGTATAATCACTATCACTAGAAACGATACAGAAACCATTTATATTTTTCCCATGTAAAATGTCCATTGCATCTATAATAAGAGAACTATCTGTCGAGTTTTTTCCCGTGGTATATGAAAATTTCTGTATTGGACTGATTGAGTGCTGATTGATGATTGGTTTCCAACTGTTCATATATTGCGAAGTCCAATCTCCATAAATTCGCCTTACAGTAGCTTTTCCATATTTCGATACTTCCTCAATTATTTCTTTAATCAATTTAGCTTGCGCATTATCTCCGTCGATTAGTACTGCTATATTTAGTTTATTTTCCATTTATTATTTAATGATTAGTGTTAATATGATGTAAATTATAGCTCCAATTTAATTATTTTTCTTTTATCCATTTCAAGTATGGAATATTCAAAATTGTCTGACTAGCTCAATTTTAGTCATTTTTAGTTAACTATTCACAACATACATTCTTCAAGCAACCGAATCTACTCGATTCAAAACTCAAATCAAAATCATGAAGAACTATTTTAAAAAAATCACTTTTAATTTAAAATGTCATTGCGAAAGTTTTGTTTACATTGAGCTGAGTCGAAATGAAAAAACTTGTGGCAATCTGTTTCTCGATGAACAGATTACTTCGTCGATTCCTCCTCGTAATGACGAATTTAACTCACTTTCTAATTCAAAATTTAGCGTTCAACATATAAAATTTTAGAGTCGTTTTCTGTTAAATACGGCTTTACCGTTTTGAATTGAATTGTAAATAGTTCATTTTTGTGTTTCAAACCAATCAACCATAGTATATGTCTCAGTTTTTAAAGCTTGCATTTTCTGTTCTTTTTTTTACCGCTTTCGCGATGAATGCGCAAGAAACAACAGCACTTTCCTATTATTTACCACAAGAAGTTACGTATAATAAAACGATTCCAACACCGAAAAGTGTTTTGGGTCATGAAGTTGGAAAATGGCACGTAACGCACGACAAATTAGTGATGTACATGAAAGCGTTGGCAAATAGTTCAGATCGTATTACATTGGAAGATCGCGGAAAAACCTTTGAAGATCGTCCGTTATTACTATTGACAATTACTTCACCGAAAAATCATCAAAATATTGAAGCAATTCGTAAAAATCATGTTGGCTTAACAGAAATTAGCGGAAAAAACGCAGACGTTTCCAACATGCCAATTGTAGTTTATCAAGGATTTTCCATTCACGGAAATGAAGCTAGCGGAAGTAATGCTTCACTGCTTCTCGCCTATTATTTGGCTTCCGCCGAAGGAACTCAAATAGATAATTTGCTAGAAAACACAGTAATTCTTCTAGATCCATCTTTCAATCCTGATGGTTTACAGCGGTTTGCAGGTTGGGTAAATATGCACAAAAGCGAACACTTAATTACAGATTCAAACGATAGAGAATTTTCAGAAGTTTGGCCAGCCGGACGCACAAATCATTATTGGTTTGACATGAACAGAGATTGGTTGCCTGTGCAATTACCAGAGTCGCGCGCGCGTATCAAATCGTTTCACCAATGGATGCCAAATATTTTGACAGATCATCACGAAATGGGTTCAAATTCATCATTCTTTTTTCAACCAGGAATTCCTTCACGAACACATCCGTTAACACCACAAATGAATCAAGATTTAACGAAAGAAATTGCAACCTATCACGCGAAAGCTTTTGACAAAATTGGTTCCTTATATTATACTGAAGAAAGTTTTGACGATTTCTATTACGGAAAAGGCTCCACATTTCCAGACATTAATGGAAGTATAGGAATTTTGTTCGAACAAGGAAGTGCTCGCGGACACGTTCAGGAAACTGAAAATGGGTTGATTACGTTTCCTTTCGCGATTCGAAATCAATTAACTGCCGCTTTATCAACATTAGAAGCCGCTCGAAACATGCGTGTTTCCATCTTAAACTATCAACGTCAATTTTATACAGACGCAAGAAACGAAGCCAATTCCAATTCCGCGAAAGCGATTGTATTTGGAGATGAAAAAGATGCCGCAAAAACCTATCATTTTGCAGAAATGTTACAACGACACAACATTGCGTTTCATGAAGTAAAAAACGATTTTACACAAAACGGAAAAAAATATAAAAAAGGTGCAAGTTTCATCATTCCAACCAATCAACGACAAAGCAGATTGATCAAAGCGATGTTTGAGAAACGCACACAATTTCAAGATAGTTTATTTTATGATGTTTCTGCGTGGACATTGCCATTAGCGTTCAATTTACAATACGAAGAATTATCTTCAATTTCAAATGCAGGAAACAAAGTAACGGATTTAAAAGCTCCAAACGGAATTGTAAATGGAAGCGGAAATTATGCATTTGTATTTGAGTGGAACGAGTATTATTCACCTAAAGCATTGGCAAAAATCAAGGCAAAAGGATTGCGCGCAAAAGTTGCCATGAAACCGTTTACACTAGAAGGTGTAACTTATGATTACGGAACAATTATGATTCCTGCGCAAAATCAGGCAATGAATGCAAAAGAAATCAAGGCGTTTTTAACGAAAGTTGCAAGCGAAAGTAATTTGAATATTACGGCAGTTTCCTCTGGTTTAACGGAAGGAATTGATTTGGGAAGTAATAATTTTGAAGCAGTGAAAAACATCAAAGTTGCTATGATTGTTGGCGGAAACGTGACTTCATACGACGCTGGAGAAATTTGGCATTTGTTTGATCAACGCTACGAAATTCCATTGACAAAGTTGGATGTTGATAATTTCGGACGATTTGACTTGTCAAAATACACACATATAATTTTACCGAATACGTATTCTTTGTCTTCAAATGCAACCAGTAAATTAAAAACTTGGGTAAAAAATGGTGGAACATTGATTGGTTATCGAAATGCGACTCGTTTTTTAAGTGATAAAAAATTCATTTCACTCGATTTCAAAAAGACAGAAATTGAATCAAAAAATGTTTCGTTTGAAGACAAAAGAAATCACAACGGCGCACAAGTGATTGGTGGCGCAATTTTTAATACAAAAATAGATCGTTCGCATCCAATTAATTTTGGCTATTTACAAGATGAATTGCCTATGTTTAGAAACACGACGTTGTTCATTAAACCGAATGAAAAAAGCTATGACAATCCAATTCAATACACGAATAATCCGTTGTTAAGTGGTTATATTTCAGAAGAAAACTTAGAGCATTTAAAAAATACTGTGCCGTTTCAAACTACACGAATGGGAAGCGGACGCGTGATTGTTTTCACAGACAACACCAACTTTAGAGCGTTTTGGTACGGAACGAATAAGTTGTTGATGAATGCTATTTTCTTTTCAAATATGATGTGATTTTAGACTTGCTTCGCTTTTAGTATCGCTTCGCTCAATTCAAGAATTTAAAATTCAATGATTCAAGGTTGTTTGTCGACACCGTTTTTTGATTTTAAGAAATAATCTGCAAGTCAACATGTTCTTTTGTAAATAAGTTGATAGCTTTTAAATCATTTATCAAAAAGTTCGACTTTAGAAACTTTGGGGTTAGAAATGGCTTCATTTCGACTCCGCTCAATGCAAGTGCCTTTAGTATCGTTTTGCTCTTAGATTATTGGTATTTTGGTATGTGAATTATTTATACATTAGATAAACTAATAAACTTTTAAACTAAAATTCTCCTACTAGACTCGCTTCACTATTGGATATTTTAAAATTCAACATTTAGTTTTCAACATTTCCAATCTATTCATCCAAAAGTAACTCTGTTTCCATCGTTTTTCAACCTCATAATGCGCAATTAATTTGTGCAAATACGCTTGAAATGCATTTTCCATTACATATCGGTAAACTTCTAGCGCTTCTTCTTTTCCGTTTAGATAATCTGCCACAGCATGACCGCCATAAAAGCCTGAAGCCAATGCAGACGTGATTCCATAAGAAGATATCGGATCAAAAGAATACGCAGCATCGCCAACGGCTAACCAGTTTTTTCCGTACGGAATTTGCAAACAACTTGTACCTGCGGGCATTATTTTAATAGTCTCTATTTTTATATTTTTAATGATTTTTGAAAGATGAATTGTAGTTTGTAATTCCTTTTGAAGAAATATTTCTATATTTTCCTTATCGGGAATAATCTCTTTAAGCGTGAAAAACATCATTGTAATTTCATTTTCAGTAAATGGCGCCACGTACCACCAACCATTTTTAGTAGCTTCAACACTGATTTCATTTGGAATATTGTTTGAAATTTTCACGTTAAACGTAATCGCAAATTGTGAATCTAAAGTTTCTTTTTGAACGCCTAAATGTCTGCAAACAGAAGCTTTTCTGCCTGTTGCATCCACAATAAAATTACTTTTTAGTTTGATGGTTTCCGAATCGTTTTCAATCGTAGTACTAACTTCTTTTTCATTAGAAACTACTTTTTTCAACTTATAACCACTATAAAATGAAGCATTTGTATTTTTATATAAATCTTGAAGTTGTGTTTCAAAGTACAATCGATCTAACAAAAAACCATGTCCAAATTTATCAGCAATGAATTCTTTTTGTTCTAAAATATCGCTTCCCCAACAGCTTTTATTTCCGTAATAAACCTTATGTTTTTCGTTCTCTACTAAAGATAAAATTCCTAATTGTTTCAGCAAAGGTTTTGCATTTGGCGGAATGGCTTCTCCCGACTTACGAATCGGCGTTTTATGCGCTTCCACAACACAACAATCAATTCCTTTAGAAAGTAATGTAATAGCAGTGGCGATTCCCGCAGGACCGCCACCAACTATCACAACTTTATATGTATATTTATCTTTCTCCACGAGACAGCGTTCTTCTTTTTCGTGTACTTTCTTCTTTTGTTGAAGGCGCATCTACTCGTTGTAATAAATTTTCTGTATCATACTTTTCATGAGCAATTGTTTCTGCTCTTATTACTTGTTTAAAAGTAGCATCATCTTCGCCAAAATGACGACCAGTTTCTACCCAAACTGTATCTGGCAAGAATCCTTCTTCATTGTTTTCTGTACGATTATCAACTTTGGCAATAATTCCCAATTCGTGCCATTCGGCAATCATTAAGTTAATTTTTTTCTGATATACAGTTCCTAAATCGCGCAACCAATCCTGACGGTAATCAAAATGCTTTAAACGTTGTGCTATATTTAGTTTTTCAGCTCTAACACTACGTACATAACTATCTACACTTAATACTTGATTTGGCACACGAGCCGCCCAAAATGATGGCAATGGTAAATACGTTGTCACATCATAACCCGATAAACAACTTGCTTCATCCGTTTGCCAAGGAACACCTAACCAACGTGTTAACGAGCCTGGTCCACTTTTAGATAATGGTCCGTTTTTTCCTAAGGCAATTGCTGGCGATAGTAATGCGCCAAAGTTTAAATCTGTTGCTTCACCTTCTTCTACAACATTTAAACGATACGGTTTTTTCCACATCTCTTTTACGCGCATTGGCCACGTAAGTTCAATTCCAGGATGAAATGGTCCGCCTAAACATTCTTCCATTGGCGCTTGATTTAATGAATTTACTTGCGCTTCTGGCGATAATTCATCAAAAGGAACATATTTTTGAGGTCTTCCAGTTTCAAAATCTCCTCTAGCCCATTGTTCCAAACGTGTATATTGTGTTCGTGTAATTGGCAAATCGACAATGGCAATTTTTGCATATTCGCCAAATCCGTCTCCATAAAATGGTGGTACTTTAGCTGGTGTATATTCGTCAGAATCTGGATTACGGAACCAATCAAATACACGTTCTCGCAATCGTTTTGAATCATCCGAAGGACTTTCCAATTGTTCTAGTAATTCAGGATTTGTAAAATCTGAAGGCGAGTTTTTTCCAAATAACATGAAGAAACCTGAGTTTACCCATTGCGTATTTGTCATACGTTCTAACATTGGATAAATATGTTCGTAGAAAACAACGCCATCTTCAGATGGATTTGAATAGTTCATTTCACGAATAAATAAGTCTTGAACCACATCATTCATTGTCACAACTCCGTACAATCCTGGACCAAAATTTGGTGGTGTTACCGCAACATTTGCAGGTTCGGCTTCAAACTTTTTTCCTCCAATATTTACGGTTGCTCGTACAACTCCATCACACGTATCATCATGCCAACCTTCATTATTTGCAAAAGTTATGGCAGGTTCATTATCGTTTGATGCTGAATCTCCATCGCCACCAAAAAATAGCAATCTGCCTTCTTCATCAGTTTCTACATGACCTAGTTTTACTTTTTTATCAAAGAATTTACCATCATCTAAATCATATTTTTTTCCTTTTTCATTTTTTCCAGAAATACTAACAGGACTTGGCGTAATTGCCAATTGTTTTCTTTCATCTCCTTTAACATCAGCGTTTCTATATGCAGAGGGAATTCCCGCGCCAGGTAAATCTAAGGCATTGTTAAACATGTACCAAGCCGATTTTACATTGGCAACCTGTAAACGCCATTCAATGTTACTATTTTGTGTTTCTGTAATTTCTCCTAATGCGTTGCCGTTTTTGTCAAAAGCGTAAATTCTAAAACGTGCAACTTGCTTTTTTACGCGCCCTTTTTGGTCTTTATAGCCGCCTTCAGGTGCTTTTTCTACACCTGGAATATCGGGTGAAAAGAAATATTCTTCCGAATTTCCAATTCTGGATATTCCAATTGGAGGATAAATGGCTACACTACTAATTTCGTTTGTGTTCATAGGTTTTATGGTTGATTATATAATTGTTTTTCGTGTTCTGAAATGATTTAATGGATCTTCTGAATACGTTTTTTTTACGTCTTTTAATGCTTGATAATTCTCAGCAAAATACGTTTCCGTAGGAATGGAAGCATCTTTGAAACTGATAAACGAGCCTCCAGAATTTTCTATTTTGTAATCACGACAGACTTGCATCCAATCTAATGCTCTGTTTGTACGATTGTAAACTTCATTGTTTTGTTCTTGCTCTTTTTGAATCAACTCCGTATTCCACCAAGTTTGGTATTGAATTGTATACGCTTTGTCTTTATATGGAAATGCACTTCTCGCTTTTGCTTCTTCTGACATGTTATCATAATATTCGCCAACCATTGCGCCTAAAGTAATATAGGTAAATAATCCTAATTTTCTGCTGTCATCCAAAATCAACTTTGAGGTTAACGAACGTATGAGTTGGTTTGCTCCTACATCGCCCAATCCACCTTTATCGGCAAATCGTGATGTAATTTTGTGTGGCGCTGGCGCATCTAAATCTGGTGGCAACGGTTTTTTATTAGAAACTGGCGTGAATGTTTCTGTTTTTGATGCAGTATCTAATCCATTACTTGTTAGAAGAATTTCATTGATTTTGTATACTTTATCATATGTTTCTTCCTGAGTTTGAATGGACATTGGCGCATCATTTTCTGTCATTGCACGATCTTCTTGTCCAAACTTTATTTTTCTTTTAATTGTACTAAACGATTCTCTGTCCCAAGCACTCATTAAACCATCATCAGCATAATTTAAACGTTGTCCGCCTTTCCCGATTAAGCGTAATTCTTCTGGCATCGCTATCATAAAAGAAGTTTTAACAAAAGCTAATAAACTTTTTTCTGTTCCTTGCCAATATCCATACATGATACAGTTGTGAATTTCATTTTCAGGTTTAAAATCATCTAGATCTCCTTGTAGATGTTTCCCCGAAATTTTCAAGTTTGTTCCTATGAGTTGATCGTTTGTAAATTCATCAGAAGTTGGAATATCTTTGTTCATGATGACGTTTTCCCAAGCTTGAAGCACATTTTTTGTTCGTGTGTTTTCATGCAATATAGAAGGATCATTTTCATCATACGGATTCCATTCGAGTTCAAATTTTATTAATTCTTCCGGCAACGGAAATACTTCTAATTGCAATTCGGTTACAATTCCGTAACTCATTCCGCCACCGCCTTTTAACGCCCATAACAAATCTTCTTTGTCCGTGTAATCTGTTTGAAGTTTTACAATTTCTCCATTTCCTAAAACAACTGTTGCACCAACTAAGCCTTCACAATTCATTCCATGTTTTCGGGTCCACGGTCCCCAACCGCCGCCAAATGTAAATCCTGCAACACCAACGGTTGCACAAGTTCCATGCGGAATCATAACACCTTCATCGGCAAGTTGTGGCGTTAAATCTTTGAAACGATTTCCCGGTCCGATACGCGCAAATTTCTTGTTATGACTGACTTCCACATGATTTATTCTTGACAGATCTAATAAAATTACATCAGTTCCTGAACATTCTGCTTCATGATCGTGTCCGCCAGATCGCACTCTGATTGGTAAGTTATTCGCAATTGCATCTTTGTAAACACGTTGTACATCTTCGGTAGATTCACAATAAATAATCGCAAACGGTTTTGGTTGAAATCTACGATTGAATACTTGACTCGCTTTGTTGTATTCTATTTCATCCAATAAGTTTCCGCCGGGCGTTTGTATTTGATCACATTTTAGATAACCGCGCAATCCATTTAAGAAATTGTACAGATTTCGCATGTTGACCACAATCATATTTTCGCCAATATTTAATTCCGCTTTAGAAATAAACGTTTCATTTTCTTTGATTGCTAAATCGTCTACTAAATCTTTATCTGATAAAGTTATGATAGAAGTGTTGAAACGATCTAAGTTCTTTTTGACCGTAATTAGCGTGCTTCCGCTTCTATTTTTGTATTGAAATGCTGCATTGATGACAGGAAATGCACCGCTTTCTAAACGAATCGTCACTTCTTCATCAACATTAATGCGTGATGGAATATTTACATCTGTCATCACTAAATCAGTTAATTCTAACGCTTCAAACGACGTATTTTTTATTTTTAGTGTTACAGATAGTTTGAATTTATCTAATGGAATGTATCCATCAACAAAATCATAAATTTTCAGTAATCCGTCAGTATTTGTAATATCAGTTTCTTGAATTATTTTTGAAACTTCATTTTCAAGCAACGCTTTGTTCCAAATAGCGACTTGACTTATGATTCCTTGAAATAAATTTTCTTCTGAGCTTCCTCCTATTGAAAATAGTTCTTCTTTGGTTCCCGTTTTGAGTGTTTTTGTACTGTTTTCAATCTGTAACGCAAGATCATTTATATATAAGTATAAAAATGCAGTTGTTTTTACCGCAGTAATATGATACCAATTTTCATCTAAAACAGATACATTCGTTGCTATACTATTTTGTGTTTCTGTTGCTGTTTTAACAGAAAAAACAACGTTTCCTTGTTCATTTATATGTAATGAAAAAGAAGTGTTTTTGGATGATTTTGAGAGAATTTCACCAGATCTTTCGGTTTTTATCCAACATTGTAAGCTAAAATCTGACGTTTGAAAATCAGTCTTGCTTAAATCATTGTCTATTAGGTTTGTACTTCCTAGAAATTCAAAAGTATGGTTCATGTTTGGGTTTGGGTTAAGGTTTGGATTTAAAAATACGTAAATTAGTTTGAATTTGTAAGATGAACAATACGTAGTTGTACGTGATTTTTGTATTTTAAATAAACAAGACAAGTAATAGAAATTAGCCGTACCTTGCGGCTTCATTAGGAAATGAGGTTTTATATAAAAATTGTCATTTCACAAACAATTTTTATGTCATTCAAATCATTAGGATTATCTGATGCATTATTACGTGCAATCAGCAAAAAAGGGTATACTACGCCTTCTATTATTCAAGAAAAAGCAATTCCATTAGTATTACAAGGTAAAGATGTGTTGGCTTCCGCCCAAACTGGGACTGGAAAAACAGCAGGTTTTACGTTGCCAATGTTGCAATTATTATCACAAGAACCGCCATTACGCAGAAGACCAATTAGAGCGTTAATCTTAACACCAACGCGAGAACTGGCAGCACAAATTTATGCGAACGTACAAGAATATGGTACTTTTTTAGATATTCGTTCTACCGTGATTTTTGGAGGTGTAAATGCCAGACCACAAATTGCAACCTTACGAAATGGTGTTGATATTTTAGTCGCTACGCCAGGAAGATTGCTCGATTTGCAAAATCAAGGAGCATTGTCATTATCGAAAGTTGAAATTTTAGTTTTAGATGAAGCCGATAGAATGTTGGATATGGGATTTTTGCGCGATATTAAACGTGTGATCGCACTCGTTCCGAAGAGACGTCAGAATTTATTGTTTTCGGCTACTTTTTCGAAAGATATTAGAAAGTTAGCACAAAGTATTTTACATAATCCTGTTTCTGTGGAAGCAACTCCCGAGAATACAACTGCTGAGAAAGTGATTCAGAAAGTGTATAGAGTTGATAAACCGCAAAAATCTGAGTTGCTGATTAAGTTGATTTCAGAAGGCAATTGGAGTCAAGTTTTAGTGTTTACACGAACAAAACATGGCGCAAATAGATTGAGTAAGAAATTAGTTTCTAGCAATATTAGTTCGGCAGCGATTCATGGAAATAAAACACAGAATGCGCGAACAAAAGCATTGGATGGTTTTAAGAAAGGAAACATTCGTATTTTAGTTGCAACAGATATTGCCGCGCGTGGTTTGGATATTCCATTATTGCCACATGTGGTAAATTACGAATTGCCAAATGTTCCTGAGGATTATGTCCACAGAATTGGTCGTACAGGTCGTGCTGGCGCAAGTGGAGAAGCGATTTCTTTAGTTTCTGCGGAAGAATATGAATATGTTAGAGGAATTGAAAAGTTATTAGGAGAAAAACTCGTTTCAGAAGAGATTGAAGGTTTTGAGGCAGATCCAAATTATACGCCACCAGAACCAGAAAAACGAGGACAACGCCCTTCTAGAAAACCGAAACAGGAATCAAAAGGGACTTCTGGCGGAAGCCAACGAAATAGGAAATCTAATTCTAATAGTGATAGTTCTTCTGCTAAAAAGAAGAAACCGAATTCTAGGAGAAGGTATTAATTTAGACTTGTTTAGATTTTTAGACTTGCTTTGACTTTTTGGACTTTGTAAATTTTGTGTTGGCTTTAAAATAGTGATAATTTGTGGTTCAAAATAGAGAGTTTAGAAAAAGTCTATTTTAAGCATCTACTATTTGAACCTTTTTCGCAAAGCCAAAATAAAAAAAGTAATTAAAATTACTGATATAAAAGATTGTATTCGATACAAACCCCAATGATTTTCATATTCAAAACTATAAAATGCGACTGTTGCATCAATACTCATTTGAAATGGTTTTCCATTTGAAAGATTTAAAATTATTTCTTTTAATGTATCTGACCATCCATAAATAATCGGAAAAATAATAAAGGTTGATAAAATTAAAAAGAAAAAAGGTCTCACATAACTTTGAAGGTATCCTCCAAAAAATTTATAAATCCAAAATAATAGAAGTACAATATTGGACTTAACTGAAGATAATTTATATTCTTTTTTATAGCGTAAAAAACGCATCTCCATTTCGCTATAATAAGCTTTACTTGACAATTCCCAATCTTTTGAATCTTCAAAGTTTTTTTTTAGTTGTCGATATTGTTCTTCAAGCGGCAAAAATCCCCTTTTTTTATTTATAATATCATTCTCTTCATAAAGTTTTATTCTACTTCCTCTATTTGAAAGTCCCCAAGTACACTTTTCAAATATAGTTTTGTAAAAAAAAGTATCATAAAATTTTGAATTACTCATATCCATTCTTCGAAAAATTGAATTATTGAGATTTATACCTTTAAAGTAGATGTCTATATTTTTTATTCTATGTTCTTTAAGAAAAAATTTTTTGAGAATTTTATTTCTGTCTTTATATGATTTTTTTAAAAAATGAGGATATTTCTGTTCATTTTTATATGATAGTTTTTCATAATAATTAATAAATCCTTCAGGGGATAAAACATTTTTGTAACTATAATTATAGTAACTTTGTTTCAACATTTTAACTTCTGAATAAATAATATCACTGACTAAATTAATATCTATTTTCTTATAACAATTATCAAATATTAATTGAGGATTTTCTACTAAATTTATAAATGAATTATTTCCCTCAAACTCAATATCAATAAAAAACATTTTTTTTGATATAATAGAATCCAATAATAGAAAATCATTATGAAAAACACAATCCTTAAATGCTGTTTCATTTAAAAATTCTGATTTATAGAAACCTACAGCCTTTTCAAATTGTACATTTCTGAATAAAACCGTCTTATTATTTGAAAAAATATTCTCTTCAAACTCTAATTTATCTTTAAAAAAAGATTCTTTAAAAGTTAGTTTTCCTTCAAATTCAGATTTTAGAAAAAATGAATTTGAGTAGAATTTACAATTATTTATGAGAACATCTGATTTGAATAGTGTATAAGCAATGAAGATACCTCCTAAAAAATAAGAATCAGAAAAATCAACCCGATACTTAAATTCTTTTTCAAAAGAGAAAAAATTAAACCCATCAAATGAAGGAAATATATATCCGCTAAATAGATAAACTCCTAACTCTTCACCTCTTGGCATGCAGTATTTTCTAATTAATTCCCAAAAAATCTTACATTTTTCTTTATCCCAATCGATATAAGGCTCGTCATCTTCAATTTCAGAAAACCAATTATTCTTGTTTCCTCTGAAATAATCATTTTCTAATTTCTTGAAATCTTCATCACTTATTTTTACATCATTAGAAGATGCCAATTTCTCAACCCATTCAAAAGTTGCTTCTGTTATTTCTTTGCCCAAATTCATAATTATACATAAAACTCCTCAAAAGTAGGTAAAATCTTCAAGTAGTCAAGATTTAATGTTCAAATTCCTAAATTTGATGATAGTAAAGTTTGTCGGTTATCGTCTTGATAGTTGTTACTTCACTCATACTAGTATTTATTAATGTCGTACATGAATAATATAAACAAGAAATGTTTTTTAGTTTCATAAATCTTTAAACGTCATTTTATTCAAAATCAAACCAGAAGCTGGCGCAATATAGTTGACTTCTAGTGTAGAATCTGGTACTAATGAACGTTCGATAAAGTCTAAATCGAGTTCGTGTTTTCCCAATAAAATTAATGTTCCCATCATCATGCGAATTTGATGTCGCTTGAATCCTGCACCTTGCACACGCAATACAAAACTTTGTTCTGGAAAGAAATTCGCTGTGTAGATTTCGTTTTTCACGATTTCACATAACTCAATTTCTCCTTGTAAAATGGTATGTTCCGTAGGTTTGTAGCAATAGGTTTTTAAGTAGTGATTTCCTTCAAACAGCTTTGCTCCTTTTTTCATTAATTCAACATCTAAATCGCCCAAAATATTGGTCATGTATGGCGCTGAAAACGGATGATATTTTTCACCAAACGCAAATAAATAGATGTATTCTTTTACTTTCGGATGCTGAATGATGTTGAATTTTTCATTCGTTTCCGTAATCGCTAATGCGCGAATGTCTTGTGGTAAGTTTTGATTGAAAACAGGTAAAAACGCAGGAATATCGAGGGTTTCATTGTCAAGAAATAATTCAATGGCAATTTCGTTTGCCGAAACTTTTGCATCGGTACGACCAGAAGCTAATAATTTGAAGTTTTTATGTCCAAATACATACGCTAATGTTCGCTCTGTCATTCGCTGAACTGTGTTCACATCTGGTTGTTTTTGCCAACCATGATAGCGAAATCCTAAGTATTGTAGCGTGATGAGATAGTAATAGCGTTTTCTTTGCAATGGATTTTGGGTTTTTGTCGCTTTGCTCCTTTTTGTTAATTTGTTTGTTCGTTGATTTGTTAAAAGTGGTCAACACATATCAGCGACGTACAGTTAAGTAACTTTTCACTTTAAATTTTTCACTACTCAATTTATCTAGTTGTTTGGAGTAAAATTAGGCCTAAACCGAAAATAACAATAGGAACTATCCAAAGTTTCCAGGCTTCGGTAGCTTCAACTTTTCCTTGAATGGCTCTGTTTTTTATTTGTAGTAAACGTTTTCCATTGTAATACAACGCATTAAATATATACAAGACAATTCCTGTCAAAGCTAAATAAAATATTGGCGTATAAATTTCATAGAATCGTAAAAAACTACTGCCTGTTGCTTTTACCAAAATTATACACAACACGAATAAAATACTTAAATGAACCGCCGTAATATATAGCGTTGCCAACGAAATCACTTTTTGATGTTTTCGCTTTTTTGATTGCGATTTATAACTCAGAATCGCTTTGTAAAATAGTTGTTCGAACATAGTTTTGTGCTAATGACTGTGCAATGATAGGGAAAATTTTGGTCGCTTTGCTTTCAGTTTATGAGTTTATGAGTTTATGAGTTTATGAGTTTATGAGTTTATGAGTTTATGAGTTTATGAGTTTATGAGTTTATGAGTTTATGAGTTTATGAGTTTATGAGTTTATGAGTTTATGAGTTTATGAGTTTATGAGTTTATGAGAAAATTAATTTTTATTTTGGACTCTAGCGTCATTTCGAGTAAAATTTCAAAGAAATTTTGTACTTCGATGAACTCAGCAGAACTATCGAGAAATACTTTTAACTTCTAAGGATTCTCGACTGTATTAGAATTGGTATTTAAAATTCAACATTTAGCATTCAAAATTTAAAATATTATTTTCCCCGACTTTTCAAAACATCCACAATATCATTCAGCTTGAAACCTTTTGCTTGCAATAGAATTAAGTAATGAAACAATAAATCGGCACTTTCGCTTAGGAATAAATCGTCATTATCATCTTTTGCTTCAATGACAACTTCTACAGCTTCTTCTCCTACTTTTTGCGCTATTTTGTTCATACCTTTTCTGAATAATGAAGCGACATAACTTTTTTCATCATCAGCATTTTCTTTACGATCTTGAATCGTATCTTCTAATTGACTTAAAAAACCATATGAAGCTGTGTTTTCTTCGTTCCAACACGTTTCAGAACCTTTGTGACACGTCGGTCCAACAGGATTTACTTTGATTAATAAGGTATCTTCATCACAATCATTTTGAATACTGACTAAGTTTAGAAAATTTCCACTTTCCTCACCTTTTGTCCACAAACGTTGTTTTGTTCTACTGAAGAAAGTTACTTTGTTTGTCGCTACTGTTTTTTGATACGCTTCATCGTTCATATAACCCAACATTAATACATTTTTAGTCGTATTGTCTTGAATTATTACTGGAACTAATCCGTCGTTATTTTTATTGAAGTTGATGTTCATTTATGAGTTTATGAGTTTATGAGTTTATGAGTTTATGAGTTTATGAGTTTATGAGAAAAATTAATTTTCATTTTGGACTTGAGCGTCATTTCGAGTGAAATTTCAAAGAAATTTTATATCGAGAAATACTTTTAACTTCTAAGGATTCTCGACTGTGCTCGAATTGGCATTTAAAATTCAGCATTCAACATTTATAATTTCATGTTTAAATTCGCACATTAATTCCATTACTTTTTAAATTTGCTTTTAATTCAGGAATGCCAATTTCTTTGAAATGAAATACGCTTGCAGCTAATGCCGCGTCTGCTTTTCCATCGATAAACGTATCTTTAAAATGTTTCATATTTCCAGCACCACCAGAAGCAATAATCGGAATATTTACAATTTCTGATAATTTCGCCAACGCTTCATTTGCAAAACCGTCTTTAGTTCCATCATTGTCCATCGATGTGAATAGAATTTCGCCTGCGCCACGTTGTGCGACTTCTTTTGCCCAATCGAATAAGTTTAATTTTGTTGGTACTTTTCCGCCGACTAAATGTACAATCCATTCGCCTTCAATTTGCTTTGCATCAATTGCAACGACAATACATTGATTTCCAAATTTTGAAGCCAATTCATTGATTAATTCTGGACGTTTTACAGCCGCCGAATTGATTGAAACTTTGTCTACTCCAGCTTGTAACAAACGATCAACATCTTCCGTAGAAGAAATTCCGCCGCCAACTGTAAATGGAATATCCACTTGCGAAGCAACATCTAAAACAAGCTTTTGCAATGTTTTTCTGCGTTCTTCCGTTGCCGAAATGTCTAAAAATACGAGTTCGTCTGCGCCTTCGTTTGCGTATATTTTCGCCAATTCCACAGGATCGCCAGCATCGCGCAAATTCACAAAGTTGACACCTTTTACGGTTCTACCATTTTTGATATCTAAACAAGGAATAATTCGTTTTGTGAGCATTTTTTAAATTTAATTAAAAGATTTAAAATTGAATGATTCAATAATTTTAAATCTTAACTTTATTATTTTGTCATTGCGAATGAAATGAAGCAATCTGCTACTTTGAGATTACTTCGTCATACTTCCTCGCAAAGACGTTTTATTTTTACAATAATTTTTCAAGTTGTTTGAGTGAGATTCTGTTTTCGTAAATTGCTTTTCCGATAATCACACCTTCGCAACCTAATTCTTTTAGTTTTGGTAATTCGTCAAAAGTGGAAATTCCGCCAGAAGCGATTAATTTTAGCCTAGAATCGCTTTCTTCTATAATTCTTTTGTATAATTCAAATGATGGCCCTTCTAACATTCCATCTTTCGCGATATCAGTACAAATCACATATTGAATGTTCTTTTTTAGATATTCTTGAATGAATGGAATTAATTCTTCATTGCTTTCTTCTTGCCAACCGCTAATCGCAACTTTTTCATTCATCGCATCTGCGCCTAAAATAATACGTTCCCGTCCGTATTTTTGAATCCATTGCGTAAATAATTCGCTATCTTTTACTGCAATGCTTCCGCCTGTAATTTGCTTTGCGCCACTTTCAAATGCAACATGTAAATCTGAATTTGATTTTAATCCGCCACCAAAATCAATCTTCAAATTCGTTTTTGAAGCAACTTGTTCTAATACTTTGTAATTCACAATATGTTTGGCTTTTGCACCATCCAAATCTACCATATGTAAGTATTGAATTCCTGCATCTTCAAACTGTTTTGCAACTTCCAACGGATTTTCATTGTATATTTTTTTAGTGCTGTAATCGCCTTTGGACAAACGCACACATTTTCCGTCGATGATATCTATTGCTGGTATGATTCTCATTAGTAAGTATTGAGTTATTAGTATTGAGTATTGAGATTTTAGCTCGTTTTTATTTTGTTGTTTGTCGTTTTGTTTATTCGTTTGTTTGTTCGATTTTGTTGATGTTTCTAACGTCATTTCGAGTGATTTTTGGAAAAAATTGTATCGAGAAATATTTGTTTTCAAAGCAATTCTCGATACTAAATTCTTTCAGAATTTAACTCGAAGTGACGCTTCTCAATTCTTAATACTAATATCTCGTAACTTATTCACAGATTGAGAAAATTCTGCAAGATCAAACTCCCTGCTTTACTACTTTTTTCTGGATGAAATTGAACTCCGTAAAAATTATCTTTTTGCAATGCAGAAGCATATTGTATGTCATATTCGCTTTCTGCAATCATTTCTGATGATTTTTTAGCGTAAAAACTGTGAACCAGATACATATATTCGTTTTCACGAATTCCTTTAAATAATGGACTTTCCAAATTTTGAATCGTATTCCAACCAATTTGCGGCACTTTTACATTGTCTGAAAAACGAACAACTTCTGTGTCAAAAATCCCCAAACCTTTTGTATTTCCTTCCTCCGAAGCATTACACATTAATTGCATTCCCAAACAAATTCCCAAAACTGGTTGCGTTAACGTCGGAATAACAACATCGAGTTTGCTTTCGCGTAATTTTTTCATCGCACTACTCGCCTCGCCTACGCCTGGAAATATTACTTTGTCAGCGTTTCTAATTTCATCTACATTATTACTCAAAATTGCTTCAACGCCTAATCGTTTGAGCGCAAATTTAATACTTTGTATATTTCCTGCTCCGTAATTTATGATGACTACTTTCATTTTTTTGGCTCTTGGGTTTTGGCTTTTAGCTTTTAGCTTTTAGTTGGTTTGATCGCTTCGGTATTTGTTTATTCGTTTATTCGTTTATTCGTTTATTCGTTTATTCGAAAATACTTTTAAATTTAAAATTCAGCATTTAACATTTATAATTTCCTAAAGCATTCCTTTCGTTGATGGCAAAATCATTTTTTCAACATCACGTTTTACGGCAGCTTTAATTGCTTTTGCAAACGATTTGAAAATTGCTTCAATTTTGTGATGCTCGTTGGTTCCTTCTGCTTTGATGTTTAAGTTGGCTTTTGCGCCATCTGTAAACGATTTGAAGAAATGATAAAACATTTCTGTTGGCATTTTACCAATCATTTCACGTTTGAAATCTGCTTCCCAAACCAACCAGTTTCTTCCTCCAAAGTCAATGGCTACTTGCGCTAAACAATCGTCCATTGGCAAACAGAATCCGTAGCGTTCGATTCCTAATTTGTTTCCTAACGCTTCCGCGAAAACTTCTCCGAGAGCAATTGCTGTATCTTCAATTGTGTGATGTTCGTCAACTTCTAAATCACCTTTTACGATAATATCTAAATCCAATTGTCCGTGACGCGAAATTTGATCCAACATATGATCGAAAAAAGCAATTCCTGTATCAATGTTTGATTTTCCTGTTCCGTCCAAATTCAAATCGATTTGAATTTTCGTTTCGTTCGTATTTCGTGTCAACGAAGCTTTTCGTTCTTTTGATTTTAGAAACGTATAAATTTCGTCCCAATCATTCGATTCTAAACCAATAAATTCGTCTAAATCCGTACGTTTTACTGTAATTTCATCAGTTCCTAAAAAGGTTTCATCATTGATGTAAATTCCTTTTGAACCAAGATTTTTTGCTAGTTCGATATCTGTCAAACGGTCTCCAATCACAAACGAATTTTTCAAATCGTATGCTTCAGAGAAATATTCCGTTAATAAACCTGTATTTGGTTTACGTGTTGGCGCGTTGTCTTTTGCAAAAGTTCTGTCAATGACAATTTTATCAAATACAATTTCTTCATTTTCAAGAGATTGCATAATGAAGTTGTGCACAGGCCAAAATGTATTTTCTGGATAAACTTCCGTTCCCAAACCATCTTGATTGGTAATCATCACCAATTCAAAATCAAGTTCAGTTGCAATTTTTCGCAAGGCAGAAATCGCTTTCGGATAGAATTCTAGTTTTTCAAAACTGTCTATTTGTTCGTCTGCTGGTTCTTTTATGATCGTTCCGTCACGATCTATGAATAGTACTCGTTTCATATTTTTTGTCATTCCTGCGTAGGCAGGAATCTATTTTTTGTTATAGTTTATACTTATGATTTCGAAATTGTCAATAATTCCGCAATTAATCTTTCAACCTCAGATTCAGTACCAACAGTCAATCGCAAGCAATTTTCACATAATGGTTGCGTAGTTCGGTTGCGAATTACAATCCCTTTTTCAAGTAATTGATCGTACCTTAAATTTGCATTATCAACTTTGATTAAGATAAAATTTGCATCTGATGGAAAGATTTCCGTAATGAAACTCACACTTTCCAACGCTTTTACTAATTGTTCTTTACTTTTTTGAATTCTCGCAATTTCTAATTGAACACTTTCTTGATCTTCAATACGTTTTAACGCGTAAGCTTGCGTGAGCAAATTTACGTTATATGGCGGTTTTATTCGGTTTAAAATTTCAATAATAGCAAGCGAAGCATAACAAATTCCGAGTCTAATTCCTGCCATTCCATACGCTTTTGAAAGCGTTTGTGTAATGATAAGGTTTGGAAATTCTTCTAATCGATTTAACCAGCTTTCTTGGCTAGAAAAGTCAATATAAGCTTCGTCTATGACTATGATTCCATTAAATTCTTTGAGCAATTTCTCCACCGTAGCGTTGTCAAAATTGTTTCCTGTTGGATTATTTGGTGAACATAAAAATAAGATTTTACTGTGTTCGTTTGCTTCGTTTAAAATTTCATCCGCTTTTGGCTGAAACGACTCAGAAAGCACTATTTCTTTGGTTTCTATATCATTAATTCCTGCCAAAACCGTATACATTCCGTAGGTTGGCGGCAATATAATGATGTTATCTTTTTTTGGTTCACAGAATGCTCTGAAAATTAAATCAAGGATTTCGTCGCTTCCATTTCCTAATACAATGTTGTTTGGATTGCAGTTTTTCACTTTTCCTAAAGCAACTTTTACGTCTACTTGTTTTGGATCTGGATAGCGATTGACACCATTTTCATACGGATTTTCGTTTGCGTCCAAAAAAACCATTTCACTGCCCGAAGTTTTGTATTCGTCTCTTGCAGAAGAATATGGCTTGAGTGTTTTTATGTTTTCTCTGATGAGCGAATTTAGGTTGAATGTTTTCATGTTTTAGCTTTTGGCAGTTTGCTATTGGTTTAGACTTTGTAATCGTAAGGTTACCGCATTTTTATGCGCTTGTAAACCTTCCGCTTCTGCCATGAGTTCGATAGCGTTTCCAATGTTTTGGATTCCTTCTTTCGTGATTTTTTGAAACGTCATACTTTTTTGAAAACTTGCTAGGTTTACACCAGAATAAGCTTTTGCATATCCGTTTGTTGGTAAGGTATGATTGGTTCCAGAAGCATAATCGCCCGCACTTTCTGGCGTGTAGTTTCCGACAAATACCGAACCTGCATTTTGAATTCCGTTTATATAGAAATTTTCGTCTTTTACACAAACAATAAAGTGTTCTGGACCGTATTCGTTGATTAATTCTAATGCAATTTGATCATTTTCAACATAAATCAATTTTGAATTTGCAATCGCTTTTGTGGCAATTTCTTTTCGTGGCAAAACCTTTAATTGTGCTTCCACAGCAGATTCTACTTCGTCTAAAAAGCTTTTTGAAGTCGTTACTAAGATTACCTGACTGTCCGTTCCGTGTTCTGCTTGACTTAATAAGTCAGAAGCAACAAAACTTGCATTTGCCGTTTCGTCCGCAACAACTAATAATTCGCTTGGTCCGGCTGGCATGTCAATTGCAACTCCGTATTTGGTGGCTAATTGCTTTGCAACTGTCACAAATTGGTTTCCTGGGCCAAATATTTTGTAGACTTTGGAAATGGTTTCCGTTCCAAACGTCATTCCTGCAATTGCTTGGATTCCTCCTATTTTGTATATTTTAGTGATTCCGCATAGTTTTGCGGTATACAATATTGCTGGATGCACGTTTCCTTGTTTGTTTGGCGGCGTACATAATATGATTTCGTTGCAACCTGCAATTTTCGCAGGAACTGCCAACATTAATATGGTGGAAAATAATGGCGCTGTTCCGCCAGGAATGTACAATCCAACTTTTTGAATGGCTCTTTTTTCTTGCCAACATTTGACACCTTGCGTCGTTTCTATTTCAATTTTTGGCGTTTCTTGTGCTTTGTGAAATTTGGTAATATTTGCTTTCGCGATCGCAATTGCGTTTTTCAATTCCGCAGAAACATGGTTTGTTGCAGTGTCAATTTCAGCTTGACTGATAAAAAAATTATCCAACTCAACATTGTCAAAGAAAGATGTATATTTTTTGATCGCTTGATCGCCATTTTTTTGAACTTCCGAGAAGATTTGTGAAACCGTAGCTTCAATGTCATCCACAGTTTGCGTCGGACGTTCTAAGATTGTATTCCAATTTTTGGATTTCGGATTGAATATTTTCTGCATTATAATACCATTTTTTCGATTGGACATACTAGAATTCCTTCTGCTCCATTTTGCTTGAGTTCGTCAATGACGTCCCAAAAATCTTCTTTTTTGATTACTGAGTGTAATGAACTCCAACCTTTTTGTGCTAATGGCAGAATTGTTGGACTTTTTAATACTGGTAAGATTTTGCTAATTGCGTCTATTTTATCGTTTGGCGCGTTTAGTAGAATATATTTTGAAGATCGCGCTGTTAATACAGCTTGAATTCGGAATTGTAATTTTTGAAGCAATTGTTTTTCTTCTGTTGAAATTTCAGGTGAAACCGCCAAAACCGCTTCACTTTTTAACATGATTTCTACTTCTTTGAGATTGTTTTTGAAAAGCGTACTTCCGCTAGAAACAATGTCACAAATAGCGTCTGCCAAGCCAATGTTTGGCGCAATTTCTACAGATCCATTGATAATGTGTAATTCGGCGTTGACACCTTTTTCTTTGAGATATGATTTTACCGTTTCTGGATAGGAAGTCGCGATGCGCTTGCCTTCTAAGTCTTTTACAGAGTTGTATGCTTCTCCTTTTGGAATGGCTAGCGAGACTTTACATTTGGAAAATCCAAGCTTTTCAGCGATGGTAATGTTTTCGCCTTTTTCAATTAATACATTTTCTCCAATGATTGCGATGTCTACAACGCCATCTCTTAAATATTGTGGAATGTCTCCATTTCTGAGATAGAAAACTTCTAGTGGAAAGTTTCGTGCGGAAGCTTTGAGTTGATCTTTTCCGTTGTCGATGGAAATTCCGCAGTCACTTAGAAGTTTTAAGGAATCTTCATTGAGGCGTCCCGATTTTTGAATGGCAATTTTTAATTTTTTCATTGAATTATTTTTATGTTTGAATACAAAAATTGGGCACAAAAAAAACCCGCTTGATGAATTCAAACGGGTTTTAAATATATTTTGAAATTACTTCAATACATTCTCAGCTCGCTTGATAGCCAGTATGAAAATGATGATGATGTAATTGAGTAAACGACATTGTTGTTTCTTTATTTGATGCAAATGTAGTTAATATTTTTTGTTGCCTGCAAGTGTTTTTTGAATTAATTTTAGGCAATTCCTAACAGTTTATCGAATATATGTGATAAAACGTTAATTTTTAATTTTTTAGATTGTGATATCTAAAATGAATTGTTAATTTAGGAACATAAATAGCCAACCCACTTATGAAACATTTTTTGATCGCTTTTGTATTTCTTTGTACATGGCTCTATTTTGGCGTTCGTTATTACGAATGCGGTGTAAAGAAACTTTGTGAAGTTCCTACAGCACCAGTTGTTGAACCACCAAAAGTTGTTGTTGAAAAACCAATTACCTATTTGCCTTTTTCTATTACGAAAAATTCTGAAACTGTTGGTATTCTTGACAGTGTTTCTAATCCATTGCAAACTTATTTTGATTATTTAAATACGAATCAGCGTGAAGAGTTGGTCATTACTTCGTTTTTTAATAGAGATGAAGATGGAGCAATTGCACTTTTACGTGGAAACGAAGTAAAATCTGCTATGGAGCGTTTTGGAATTAATATTGATCGTGTTGTGTTGCAGACAAAACGTGAAGATTTTAATTTTTCAGGAGCTGAAAAGTTCGAGAAAGGATTCGCGTATGAATATCAGACGATGTCCGAAGCTCGCATGAATTCAATTGATAAAGCAAATGCTTCTAAGATTTTGTATGCAGGTTTTGGTTCAAAAACATTTCAGCCAGATAATACCTTGAATACGTATGCACTTGAATTGAAGAATTATTTAGCAAAACATCCAAATAAGCAAGTGGAAATTATTGGTCATACCGATAGTAATGGCGATGCTAAAGCCAATGTATGGTTTGGAAAAGAACGCGCCAAGAGTGTGATGGATTATTTTGTTTTACAAGGAATTGACGCTTCTAAATTAACGATTTCTTCTAAAGGAGAAACTTCTCCAATAGCGACGAATGCTACTTCGGAGGGGCAAAAATTGAATAGACGAATTGAAATTAATATAACTAATTAACCTGATTGTATGCCACTTTTATTTTTACAAAACCTCTCGCCTACTTCTAATTGGGAATATTTTATAGTATTCTTGATAGGATTTGGTTGTTTTTTGATTGGATGGATTTTTGCCAAACGAAAATCGAAACGCAAGTATGAAAAATTGTTAGACGATTGTGAATCTGAGAAATCAAAAATTGATACCGATATTTCATCATCGCAAGGTGTGAGAGCTAAGAAAACAAGAGAACGTTCAGGAATAGCAGTAGGTTCTGCAGCAGATACAACTGTTGATATTGAAAATTCTCCATTAAATTTTGAAAGTTTTGGCGTTGCCGATGCTTCTCAGAAAGACGATTTGAAACGCATTAAAGGCGTTGGTCCTTTTATTGAAGATAAATTAAATACGATTGGAATTTACACTTTTGATCAAATTAGTAAGTTTAGCACAGAAGATATGCAAACGGTAACTGAGTTGATTTCCTTTTTCCCAGGACGCATTGAACGTGATGATTGGAAAGGACAAGCGGCTGTTTTGAAGAAAGGTGATTAGACTACTTAGAACGTGAGTTCGACATAAATTTACTCAAATAAAATTTTGAAGAAATTTTCGAAATAAGTAATAAGTATCTCATTTTCAAATCATTATTTTCGTTTTCTTTGTTCGCACAAAGAATACTGAATCAAGTTCAGCACAGGCGTCAACAAAAGAAAGTGCGCTTTTCCAGAGGTATTTTTAGTTTTTCTTTTAGGGAAAAACTAAAACCGCATGAATTTTTCTAAATTTTCTCCAAGGATTCGAAAATTCTTAACGAAAAATCCCTACTATACTGCGGAAAAGACAAAAAAAACACTCTGAAATTTTAGATCGAACTCAGGTTTAGACTTTGTTGGACTTGATAAGACTCGTTAGATTTCTTATATTGAATGTAATCAAAATGCTTGCATTGAGCGCAGTCGAAATGTTGGATTGAAGATATAAAAAAAGGGAAACTGTTATGTTTCCCTTTTCTGTTTTTATGTGGTAATTTTTTTATTGATTTCCTAGTATTAAAGGCAATCCGCTTTGTCCTGAACCAATCACAATTACTTTGGTGTTTGGTGATTCTGAAAGTTTTATGGTTGCTTCAATTCCTTTGTCTTGTAGAATTTTATCTGTTAGTGATGCACTTAATATTCTGTTTGCATCTGCTTTACCTTGCGCTTCAATGATTACTTTTTCAGCTTCTTTTGCCGCAGTAACTAATCTAAATTCATATTCTAAAGATTCTTGCTCTTGCTTTAGTTTACGCTCAATTGCGTCTTTGATTGTGTTTGGTAACGTTACATCACGCACTAATACTTCATTTAGCTGAACATACTGCTTTTCTAAGATTTTTTTCGTCTCTGTAAAGATTTCATCTTGAATGGCATCACGCTTACTAGAGTATAATTGTTCAGGTGTATACCGACCAACAACGCTACGTGCCGCACTACGAATAGACGGCTTTATTACACGGTCTAAATAGTTTTCACCTAAGTTTTGGTGTAGTCTTCCAAGTTCACTGTAAACAGGCTCGTACCAAGCAGATGCATCAATTTGAATTTCTAATCCGTTTGATGATAATACTTTCATTTGCTCAAATAACTCTTGTTGTCTTACTTCGTATATGAATACTTTGTTCCAAGGTGCAATGATGTGAAATCCTTCGCCCAAAGGCGCTTCATCTATAACAACTCCGGCGTCGAACGTTTTGTATAAAACGCCTGCTTCTCCCGATTTAATCGTGACTGCCGATTTTACGATTAGTATGATTAATCCGATAATAACAATTAGTATTGGTATTCCAATTTTTGGTAATTTATCCATCTTATTTATTTGTTTTTATTAAATGAGTCCGTAGTATTTTCGTAGAAACCACTCTATCGATAAGCATATTGCAATTAATGCGAGTAGATATTTCCAATCTATCAAAGATACGACCTTTTCATTACTTTTCTCTATAGTTTGAAAGCGTTGATCGTTTATTAATTCTGAAATGATCGTTTGTGAATCGTTATTGATATGAAATGCTTTTCCATTGGATTTTGTTGCAATTGCCTGCAACCGATTTGTATCTGCATTGAGAAATTGTTTTTCAATGTCGAATTCTAGTATTTTGAAACTTCCCGATTTACGGATATTTTTCCCTTCTGCTCTTACTGTAAAACTGTAGGATGCTGGCGGTAAATTGCTTAAATCGACTGTGTAAAAGCCTGAATTTAGCAACATTGGATACGTCGTTATTTTTTCCGTGTCTTTGTTTTTGATGATTGCCGTTAGGTTTGCATTCGCGTCAAATTCATACGAAGGATTGAAATATTGTGCTGTGAGTTGAATTTCTCTGTTTCCGTAATAGAACGATTCGTAACCAACCGTTAAACGTTCTCGCTTTTTGTTGGAAGCTAAATATTGTACTAATTTTCCAAGAAATGTATCAAATTCAATAAAGTTTGATTGTGCTAAGAAACTATGTGCGCGCCATTTCCAGCTATTTTCGCCTGTTAATATTGCGGCACGTTTTGTACCGTTTGTATAGGTTGCTAGTAATGCGCCATCGGTTGCTACGCCTGATATTACTTGCGAAAGTATGATTTCGTGCGCTACATTAAATTCTATTTCGCCAAAAGCGTTTTCAAGTGGCGGATAGTCTGAAAAGTCAATGTTTTCAATTAAGAAATTTGTATAGTTTGCGTTTAATTGCCCTTGTACTTCTTCAGTTTCAGACAAAACATCTTTGCGAAAGTTTAATTGTATATCGTTTAAGAAATTCCAATCAGTGTGTGTTCCTGTAATTGTGAATGTATTTTTTTCTAATCGTTTTACACTTTCGTATACTTTTGAGAATATTCTTGTTGGTTGATATAGAATAACTAATTGATAATCATTTAGTTTGCTTGAAGCTTCTGTTGGTTTTAATATGTCAACACTGCGCAATTCGTTACTTTCTAAACTCTTTTTTAGCGCACCTAAATCTGGATGAATGATATCAGAAACCAATGCAATTTTCACTTTTTGATCAATCACTTCAACAGCAAAATAGCGTGTGTTATTTTGTGTATTCTTTTCTGTGTTTAATGGTGTGAGCGTTGCACGTAATGTTTGTACTCCAATTTTTGTTGCCGAAATATTCAGGTTGACCACTTTTGAATTGTCTGTTGGCGAAAATGTAAGTGCTTTACTTGCCAAGCGTTTTCCGTCTGACGTTAATACTAAATTCGTTTGAACGGTTTCGTTTCCTGTGTAGGTTGCAATGATTTCTACTGGAAATTTATTTTTTAGATACGCGTATTTATTTGCGTTTAATTGATTGATTTTTAGATCAATATATGTTATTGTATCGCCTGTAATGATAGGAAATATAGGTTGTTTTATTTTTGAAGATAGAAATTGGTAATCATTTCCATAGGTTTGATTTCCGTCTGTAATTAGTAATGTTGGTGCAATCGCATCTTTGTAGAGATTGTTAATGTCTTTGAGTGCTTTGCTAATATTTGTTTGTTGTCCAGAAAAGTTTATGGAATCACTTTCTTTTAATTCTTTCGAAAATGTATAGGTATCAATTTCGAATTTATCTTGAAGTTCTTTTGATTTTTTTAAGTCATTTAGTAGTGTTGAGACCTTTTCGGCGTAGCCTAATTCAGCAATTGAAGAAGAATTATCAACCGCAATTGTTAGTACAGGTTTTTCTGTGTAGTAACTTTTTTGTTTGAATTTTGGATTGATGATTAAGAGCAATAAAGCAAATACACTTAAAAATCTTAAAAACGAAAAAAGCACTAGTTTGTTAGTGCGTTTTTTCGTTTTGTAGTAGTAATGAAATATCGCAATAAGTGCTGATATTAGTACCGCTATACTGATGTATAGGATTGTTATAGTTTGCAATAGTTAGTTTTTTGAAATTTTTCTTGATAATTCTTTCAAATTTTTTGACTTTAAGTTGTAAGACATTGATTTGTAAGTTGAGTATATGATTTCTCCCGTTTTACCATTGACAACAGATATTACTTTTATGCTAACGTTTTGATTGTACATTAAATAGTAAAAATCTTCATTGGCGAGTATTTTATTATTTAGCTCCTTATCTGAAATAACTTTGTATGTGTGCTCATAATCTTCAAACAGCTTTTCAGGAGTCATTTTTTCTTCCTTTTCTTCCACTTTCCAAGGTGAGTAGGAATAGATGAAATTTTCAGACATGTAAAGTGTTTTGTTATTAAGCTCTCCAATTTTGTCTTTGTTGATGAAATCATCAAACATATTAAAGCTTTTTTTTTCTTTTAAGCCATGATTAATATGCTGAAGATAATTTTTTATATAACCAAGTCGGTAATTCATCAAATCTCCACTAATAGATTTTTTTCCTGATACAATTTGTTGTCTAGAATTGATATCTGGTGTAAAGTAAATAGCAGCTACCGTTTTTCTTTTAGCTTTTAGCTTCTTTTTCTCTGTGTCAAGTTTTTTTAATTTATCAATCAACCAAAAATCTAATACATGATAAGAGAATACAGTTGAACCATATTTTCCGTGTCTCGTAATCGAAAAGGCTCTAAATTGAGCAAAAGCAGCTTTTTCTTCCGCTACTTCATAAAATTCGTCTTCAGTGATCACTTGAAAAGGTGTTATATTCCACACTTCATTCAAAATATTTTCGTAATCAGTTTTGGTATAACCTGCATTTTCACTTTCAATAAAGATAAAGTACGTTTTAGTATTTTTGAAACTAGCTAGCGTTTTTTTGTTTAGTTTGTTATGTTTTCCTTCAATTTCAAACTTCCCTATACGGGTTTGACTGTTGACATTTAAAATGAAAGCTATGATAAATGTCAACAATACTAAAATCTTTCTCATATGTAACTTTTAAACTTTCTTATTTTGTTTTTATAATTTCAAATGAATTTAGGAAACGGTCAATACTTTTGTTTCCATCATTTGAAGTTAAGCAAATTACTTGCGTGATAAACATAGAGTTTTCAACTAAATACGCATTGATATAGATAAATCCACCTTGAATTTCAATTTTAATACTTCTTCCTGGATATCCATTGAATTTTACTTTATTATCAAATTCTAACTTTCCTTTTACATTTGATACAGCACCTTCAACAGCACCATCTAATACAGTTGCATTGTACTCATCATCTGCATTGGTAAATTGAGATTTTGGATAATCAGATCTAATTACAGAGTATACAGCGTTGTCATCACCTGAAGTTGGCGCATGCATTATCATGTGCATGTCTAACTCACCTACAGCTGTACTGACTTTTTGAACTGTTCTTTTTGGTTCTTGTGGGTAGTAAGCAATAAAAGATAAATCTTCAGCTTTGTACTTTTCCCAATCTTGCGCATTTACAGCGCCAAATGACAGTAAAAAAACCGTCATTAAAAATAATGCTTTTTTCATATGTAGTTATTATTAAGTTTATGTCAACATTCCACCGTCAACGTTTAATACTTGTCCTGTGATATATGCTGACATATCACTTGCTAGGAAAACACACACATTTGCTACATCTTCTGGAGTTCCACCTCTTTTTAAAGGAATGGCGTTTCTCCAACCATTTACGACATCTTCTGGAAGTTTTCCTGTCATTTCAGTTTCTATAAAACCTGGCGCAATTACATTGCTACGAATGTTTCTTGATCCTAATTCTAAGGCAACTGATTTTGAGAATCCAATGATTCCCGCTTTTGAGGCTGCATAGCTAGTTTGTCCAGCATTTCCTTTGATACCAACTACAGAACTCATGTTTATGATTGATCCTTTGCGTTGCTTCAACATGGTACGTTGTACCGCTTTTGTCATGTTGAATACAGATTTTAGATTGACTTCTATTACTTTGTCAAAATCTTCTTCTGAAATACGCATTAGGAGATTATCTTTTGTGATCCCTGCGTTATTGATTAAAACATCAATTGTGCCAAACTCTTTTAATACTTCCACAACCAAATCTTGTGATTGCTGATAATCTGCCGCATTGCTTTGATATCCTTTAGCTTTTACGCCTAACCCGTTTAATTCTTTTTCTAGTTCGTTTGCAGCTTCAACAGATGAACTGTATGTGAATGCTACATTTGCTCCATGCGCTGCAAATACTTGCGCGATTCCTTTTCCTATTCCTCTACTTGCGCCTGTAATGATGGCTGTTTTGCCTTCTAGTAATTTCATTATTGGTTTTTTTATCTTTTTTTTGCTGTGATAGAAGTCTTTTATTAAATAAACTTCAGAATGACTGATTAAATTCGTTTCTATTTTCTTTATACTTCAATATAAAAAAAAACCGTAACTAATGCTATGCTTATATTTTAGTTCATATCATTTCTATTTTCTTAAATAGGTATTCATGAATCTTCGATTTCTATTTCATCTAAAAAAAATATAATTCAAATTTTGTATCAATCATTTTAAAATTCGCTTGATAATAAAACAGCACTATTTTTGATTAATAATTCAAATATAATTTTTTTAGCGCATAGTTTGAAAGATATTGACATAAAAAAAGCGCTTCATTGGAAGCGCTTTTGTATTTTACTCTATTTTAGAGTAAATAAATTTTAAGATTATTGCTTTATTTCTTTAGCTTTTTCATAATTAAAAAGATAATCGATATCCATTTCTTGAATTTTACCAAGTTTTGATAATGCTTTCATGTCTACATCTTTTTTGTTTCCAATAACCATTACATTGTATTGTTCACCTTTGATATTTTCATCGAAAAATGCTTTTAAGTCTGCAAGTGTCATTTTTTCGATAGCCTTATACATTTCTTCTCTATGATCTTTATCGATTCCCAGTTTTTTAAGTCTTTCGTACGTCCAGAAAATGTTTGATTTTGTAATACGCTCCGCTGCTAGTTTTTTCAAAGTAGCTTCTTTTGCTGCTTCAAATTGTTTTTCAGCTTCTGGCATATCATTCATTAAGCCCATCATAGCCTCTATTGCTTGTGGCATTTTGTTCGCTTGCGTTCCCATATATGCTACTACATAGTTAGCATCTCCTTTGTCAGAAGCTTCATCATAGTATGAATACGCTGAATATGCTAATGATTTAGATTCTCTAATTTCTTGAAATACGATTGATGATAAACCACTTCCGAAATAGGTATTAAATAATGTAGAAGCAGCCATATTTTCAGGGTTAAAAGGACTTCCTTTTGCCAAGAACATCATTTCAGCTTGTACCATATCGTAATCAACAAAGTATACGTTTCCGCCAGTTTCTAATTCTGTATATTTCATCGCAGTAGGATAACTTTTTAATTTATCAGCTACTTTGTGATGCTCGTTTAATGAAGTAACTGCAGCATCAATATCTTTACCATAATAGAAGATCCGTTGATCGTAGTTTTTGAAGTCTTTCACCAAATCCACTAATTCTTGCGGATTCATTCCTTCTAATTCGCTATTGCTATAGATGTTACGCAAGCGAGAGTTATCACCATATTTCCCATAACTCATTAAACCACTTCGCAAAATACTTCCTTTACGCGTTTTGTTGTCTTGTCTTCCTTTGATAATTTGTGCTACATATTTGTCATATGCTTCTTGGTTTGGCACGGCATTATTCCATAAGTGTGATAATAATTTTAGTCCTTTAGGTAAGTTTTCTTTTAAACCATTTAAACCAACATACGATTTTTCAGCGCCAGTGCTTACATAATACTTAATTCCAAGTTTGTAGAATTCTTTCTTTAGCTCTTCTGGAGAATATGTATCAGTTCCTAAGTATTCCATGTAACCAACACCTAAATCAAGTTTTTTATCATTGTCGCTTCCCATGTCAAAGATAATGTTCATGTCAAATAAGTCATTTTGCTCATTTTCAATGTATGAAACCTTGATTCCATTGTCCAGCGTTGTTTCTTTAATTTCTGATTTAAAATCTACATATTTAGGTTGTAATGGTTTTGCTTCCATCGCATTAAATGCAATGATAAATTCTGAACTTTTATCTCTGTTTAAGTTTACTGGTGTAATGCCTGGGTTTTCAACTTTTACAATTGAGTTATCTTCTCCTTTACGCTTATACGTAACTACATAATTGTCTTTGTAAAATTTGTTCGCGAAAGCAACTAATTCTTCTTTAGATATTTTTTTAAGTTCATCTAAGAATTTAACTTTGTCTTCCCATTTTTCATTATAAATAAAGGCATTTACATATGTATCTGCTAACCGAGTACTATTTTCATATTGTTGTGTTTGACTCAATTTTAAATCATTGATAACCGCATCAATCATCCAATCGTCAAATTCTCCTTTTTTCAGCTTTTCAATTTGTGCCAATAATAAGTTTTTCACTTCATCTAAGGATTGACCTACTTTTGGTCCTCCATAAAATTGGTGGTATCCATAATCATTTAAAAATCTTGGTGAACTTCCTGCGTATTGTACGAGTTGCTTTTGATTTAAGTTTAAGTCAATTAAACCTGCATTTCCGTTGGCAAGAATCATATCAGCAAGCGTGATAAATTTTTGATCTTTCGTATTTACACCACTTGAACGAAATGATATAGAAACGCTTTCTGCTGTTGGACCAAATACTTCTTTTACAATTGGCGATGTAATTGTTTCTTCTTTTGGTAATGTTGGATGTGTAACTTCCTTCTTTTCCATTTTACCAAACGTATTGTTTACTTTCTGGATAGTTTCATCAAAATCAAAATCTCCAACTAAAACCATTGCCATATTGTTCGGTACATAATATTTGTCAAAGTAGTTATTGATATCAATTAACGAAGGATTTTTCAGGTGTTCTGGAGTTCCTATAGTTTTTTGTTGTCCATAAGGATGATTTGGAAATAATCCTTCCAACATTGCATAGTATGATTTTCTTCCATCACTGTCTTGCGTTCTGTTAAATTCTTCAAATACCGCTTCTAATTCCGTATGAAATAAACGCAATACTAATTGGCCAAAACGTTCGTTTTCTAGGTCCAACCATTTGTCTAATTCATTTGTTGGAATTTTATTTGTGTAGACTGTTTGCTCAAATGATGTATATGCATTCGTTCCTGTTGCTCCTAATGAGCCAACCATTTTGTCATATTCATTCGCAACGCTGTAATTGGAAGCTTCTAAAGATACTTCATCAATTTTCTTGTAGAGTGTTTTCTTTTTCTCTGGATCTTTTTCAGCTCTGTGTTGTTCGTATAAATCAGAGATTTGGTCTAGGTATACTTTCTCTTTTTCCCAATCAAAAGTACCAATTTTGTCTGTTCCTTTGAAAACCATGTGTTCCAAGTAGTGAGCCAACCCTGTTGATTCTTTCGGATCGTAGTTAGAACCTGCTCTTACCGCGATATACGTTTGTATTTTTGGTTCATCACTGTTTTTACTTAGATATACTTTTAGTCCGTTTTCTAAGGTGTATAAACGCAATCCTGTTGGATCGTTTGATACAGTTTCATACGAAAGACCATTCGCATCTTTTTGTTGCGTTACTTTTACTTCTGTGGAAGCAGTATCGCTTTTTTCTTTACAGCTGAAAATCGCTAGTGTACACACGATCAGCAGTAACAGATTGATTCTTTTCATTATATTTTGATTAGTTTGTAGTGTTTAAACGTTAAAATTATGATTATTATATATTTAATTTCAATTTTTAACATTTATTTATTCACGCGCTATGTGTCTACTATTGAAGCGAAACGTTACAGATTATTTGTTAAATTTTTATTTTCTACATCATAGTTTGTTAAAAAAGAGTCCAAAAAATTATCTTTCAACTTCAACTTCATCTTCATCTTCATCTTCATCTTCATCTTGAAACTGTATAGATTTTTATCAAAAGAAGAAACAATTTTAGCATGATGTTTTTATTCCTAAAAAGTATGTAAACGAAAAAAGCGCAACATCATTTGACTGATATTGCGCTTTAAATATGCTTAAGAAATGATGCTTATGCCATCACTTCTGCTACTTTTTTTCCAATTTCTGCTGGAGAATCTACTACGTGAATTCCGCATTCGCGCATGATTGCTTTTTTAGCTTCTGCAGTATCATCTGCGCCACCAACAATTGCTCCTGCATGTCCCATGGTTCTTCCAACTGGTGCTGTTACACCTGCTATGAAACCAACAACAGGTTTTTTACTTCCACTTTCTTTGTACCATTTAGCCGCATCTGCTTCTAATTGACCTCCGATTTCTCCGATCATTACGACACATTCCGTTTCAGGATCGTTGATTAGTAATTCAACCGCTTCTTTTGTAGTTGTTCCAATGATTGGATCTCCACCAATTCCGATGGCAGTTGTGATTCCTAACCCTTGTTTTACTACCTGATCCGCAGCTTCGTATGTTAATGTTCCTGATTTAGAAACGATTCCTATTTTTCCTTTTTTGAAAACAAATCCTGGCATGATTCCCACTTTTGCTTCTCCTGGCGTAATGACACCTGGACAGTTAGGTCCAATTAAGCGACAGTCTTTGTTACTAATATATGCAGCAACTTTTGTCATATCTCCAATAGGAATTCCTTCCGTAATCGTGATAATTACTTTGATTCCTGCATCAGCAGCTTCCATAATTGCATCTGCAGCAAATGCTGGCGGCACAAAAATAATAGTGGTATCAGCTCCAACTTTTTCAACAGCTTCAGAAACTGTATTAAAAACTGGTCTGTCTAAGTGTGTTTGTCCACCTTTTCCTGGAGTTACACCACCAACTACGTTAGTTCCGTACTCAATCATTTGACCTGCATGAAATGTTCCTTCACTTCCTGTAAATCCTTGAACAATTATTTTTGAATCTTTGTTTACTAAAACGCTCATTTGATATTTGTTTTTTGGCTGAACAAAAATAGTTTTTTATAAAGTATTTAAGAAGTATTTTTTGAGTTTTATCAATAATTAACGAGAGTTTGATCTAAGTTTCACAAAGAACATAGGTAATTATCAATCAAATTACAGCATAAACACTTCATTTTTAGGTTTTTATTTTCTTTATCTTTACTCGCACAAAGAAAAGAAACAAAAGAAAATGCGCTTTTCCAGAGGTGTTGTTGACTGAAAAAGTCAAAACCGCAATCATTTTTCTAAATTTTTTCCAAGGCTTCAAAAATTCTTAACGAAAAATAATTACTACACTGCGGAAAAGAAATGAATTGTGTAAAAAATAGTTTCTTATAAAGTATTTTCTGAGTTTTATTTATCAAAAACTTTTAAACACTGAAAACTATTTATTTTCTAAGTTTTTTATTCGTTCTATTAATTCTGGAATTTGACGAATTGATGCAATTTCTTTGTATTTTTTTCTGAACTCATCAGCAGGCGTTCCAAAGTAACTTTTTCCACTTTCTAAGCTTTTACTCACGCCCGATTGTGCTGAAATAACTGCCTTTGCTCCTATAGTAATTCCGCTTGTGATTCCTACTTGTCCCCAAATAGTGACTTCATCTTCAATAATAACACAACCTGCAATTCCTGTTTGCGAAGCTATTAAACATTTTCTACCAATTACTGTATCATGACCAATTTGTACTTGGTTGTCAATTTTTGTTCCTTCTTTAATCGTTGTATCGCCTGTAACACCTTTATCTATAGTACATAAAGAACCTAAATCCACATTGTCTTCTATCACAACGCGTCCGCCAGAACGTAATTTATCAAATCCTTCTGGGCGTTTTTTGTAGTAGAAAGCATCTGCACCTAAAACCGTTCCTGAGTGAATGATTACATTGTTTCCAATGACAGCATTGTCGTAGATTGCCACATTTGCATGAATGATACAATCGTTTCCAATTGTCACATTATTTCCAATAAAACAATTTGGTTGAATTACTGTGCGTTCTCCAATGATTGCTGATGGAGAAATTGACGCGGAAGCACTTATAAATGGTTTAAAGTGATCGGTAAGCGTGTTAAAATCTCTGAAAGGATCATCCGAAATTAATAAAGCTTTACCTTCAGGACACGCTACTTCTTTGTTTATCAACACAATTGTTGCTTTGGATTCTAACGCTTTGTCATAGTATTTTGGATGATCTACAAATACAATGTCGCCAGTTTCTACTACGTGAATTTCATTCATTCCATGTACTGGAAAGGAATCGTTACCAACGTACGAAGTTTTTATAATCGCTGCAATTTCTTTGAGTGTGTGTATTCTAGGAAATTTCATCTGTTTGTTTTTTTTAAAATTAAGTCAGACGTAATGAAATTAAAAAAGAGGTTGTCTGGAAAAGTATAAATTTCGTCAAACTGAACTTGATTCAGTTTCACATAATTCTTGAAAGTTAGTGCGATGAGATTCTGAATCAAGTTCAGAATGACGCTTTTCAAGTCTTTTGAGACAACCTATTTCAGTATTTTTTATTCTTTTACACGTTCCATGTAGGAACCTTTGTCTGTTTCAACTTTAATTTTGTCTCCTTCATTGATAAATAAAGGAACATTTATTTGTGCTCCAGTTTCAACAGTTGCAGGTTTTGTAGCGTTTGTTGCTGTATTTCCTTTTACGCCTGGTTCTGTGTGTGTAATTTCTAAAATAACACTTGCTGGCATATCTACTGATAATGGTGAGTTATCTTCCGAATTGATTAGAATTGTTACTACTTCGCCTTCTTTTAGTAAATCTGGCGAATCTAGTACTTCACGATTCAATCTAATTTGATTGTAATCACTTGTATTCATGAAGTGAAAATCATCTCCATCACTGTATAAAAACTGAAATTTATGTGTTTCCACACGTACATCTTCGATTTTGTGACCTGCCGAAAATGTATTGTCAATTACTTTTCCTGTGGTAACACTTTTTAGTTTTGTACGTACAAATGCCGGACCTTTTCCTGGTTTTACGTGTAAAAATTCAATAACTTTAAATATGTCGTGATTGTAATGAATACATAATCCTTTTCTAATGTCTGATGTTGATGCCATTGGTGTTTTTTTATTTTAGTTTGAAGCAATATAACCTTTCATGATTCCTCTGTGCGAGTTTTTGATGAATTGTAATATTTCATCACGCTCGGTAGTGGCTTCCATTTCAGCTTCTATGATTTCCGCAGCTTGCGTATTGTTATAATTTTTTTGATATAGTATTCTGTAGATGTTCTGAATTTCTCTAATTTTTTCTGTGGTAAATCCTCTTCTACGCAATCCAACGGAGTTGATTCCTACATATGATAAAGGCTCACGAGCCGCTTTTACATAAGGTGGCACATCTTTCCGAACTAACGATCCACCAGTTACAAAAGCGTGGTTTCCAATAGAGCAAAATTGATGTACAGCCGTCATTCCCGCAAGGATTACATGATCGCCAACCGTAATATGTCCAGCCAATGTACTGTTGTTTGAAAATATGCAGTTATCACCAACAATACAATCGTGTGCAATGTGGCAATATGCCATGATGAGGCAATTTTTACCAATTTTCGTTTTCATACGATCTGTAGTACCTTTGTTAATGGTTACACATTCACGAATGGTTGTATTATCACCTATTTCAGCAATTGTATCTTCTCCTTGATATTTTAAATCTTGTGGTGGCGCAGAAATGACTGAACCGGGAAAGATGCTACAGTTTTTACCAATTCTGGCACCTTCCATGATGGTTACGTTTGAGCCAATCCAAGTTCCTTCGCCAATAATTACATTGTTATGTATGGTTGTAAAAGGTTCTACAACTACATTTTTTGCAATTTTTGCGCCTGGATGAACATATGCTAAAGGTTGATTCATCTACTATTTTTTAGTTATTTTTTATGATTTCAATTGTAATAAAACATGCGTTACACATTTATTTTTTTACAATGTCTTCTTCTTTTTTTCGTGCAATTTGTGCCATTAATTCTGCTTCTGCCACTACTTTTCCATTTGCATACGCATATGCTTGCATGTGACAAATTCCTCTACGAATTGGCGTGATTAAATCGGCTTTGAATATCAATGTATCTCCGGGAACTACTTTTTGCTTGAATTTTACTTTGTCAATTTTCATGAAGAAAGTGAGGTAGTTTTCTGGATCTGGAACTGTACTTAGTACTAAGATTCCGCCAGTTTGCGCCATTGCTTCTACTTGTAATACGCCAGGCATTACAGGCGCGCCAGGAAAATGACCAACGAAAAATGGTTCGTTCATCGTTACATTTTTTACACCAACAACATGCGTATCAGATAATTCTAATATTTTATCTACTAATAAGAATGGTGGTCTGTGCGGTAACATTGCCATGATTTGATTGATGTCCATTAAAGGAGTTTGATGCAAATCGTATGTTGGTACTTTGTTGCGCTTTTCTATTTTTATGAGTTTGGACAGTTTTTTTGCAAATTGTGTATTTACAAAATGTCCGGGTTTGTTTGCAATTACTTTCCCGCGAATGCGAACGCCAACTAAAGCTAGATCGCCAATTACATCTAGTAATTTGTGTCGTGCCGCTTCGTTTGGATGATGAAGTGTAAGGTTGTCAAGAATTCCGTTTGGTTTTACCGCAATATTTTCTTTGCCAAAAGCTACTCTTAATTTTTCCATTGTTGCTGGTGATAGTTCTTTATCAACATATACAATAGCATTATTTAAGTCGCCACCTTTTATTAAACCATGTTCTAGCAACATTTCTAGTTCATGTAAGAAACTGAATGTTCTTGAACTCGCAATGTCGTTTTTGAAATCAGAAATGTGCTTTAAGGTTGCGTTTTGAGTTCCAAGTACTTTGGTTCCAAAGTCAACCATGGTAGTTACTTGATATTCATCCGAAGGAATGATGGTGATTTCACTTCCAGATTCTTCATCAATGTATGAGATAACATCTTTTACAATGTATACTTCTCTTGGCTCATTTTGCGACACAATTCCTGCTTCTTCCAGTGCTTCTAGAAAGAATTTTGCCGAACCATCCATTATTGGCGGTTCAGATCCGTCCATTTCAATGAGAACATTGTCAATTTCTAAACCAACTAACGCCGCTAATACGTGCTCGCAGGTTTGAATTTTGACGCCTCTTTTTTCTAAAACAGTTCCGCGTTGTGTGTTGACAACATAGTTTGCGTCTGCTTCAATGATTGGACTTCCTTCGAGATCAACTCTCATAAAAGCATATCCATGATTTTCTGGTGCAGGTTTAAAGGTTAGTAAAACTTCTTTTCCTGTGTGTAATCCGACGCCTTTTAAAGATATTTCTTTGGCGATGGTTGTTTGTTTAACAATAATTTCACTCATTGTTGTTTATTTTTTTTTCGATTTGATTTATTGTTTTTGCAAGTTTAGGAAGATTTTTGAAATATACATACGATTTGTTGTAATCTCCATAATTTATAGCTGGTGAACCTTGTACTATTTCCCCATCTTTTATATTTCTACTTATTCCTGATTGTGCCTGGATTCTAACATTATTTCCAATAGTAATATGACCTACAATTCCAACTTGTCCGCCAATCATACAGTTTTCTCCAATTTTGGCAGATCCTGCAATTCCAGTTTGCGCTGCAATTACGGTGTTTTTACCAATTTCTACATTGTGTGCAATTTGAATTTGATTGTCGAGCTTTACTCCTTTTCTAATGATTGTTGAGCCCATTGTTGCTCTATCAATTGTGGTTCCTGCTCCTACATCAACATCATCTTCTAGAATTACATTTCCAGTTTGCGGAATTTTATGAAACTCTCCATTTTTATCTGGCGCAAAGCCAAAACCATCGGCTCCAACGATAGCGCCACTATGAATAACACAATTGTCGCCAATAACTGACTCAGAGTAAATTTTAGCGCCAGCGAAAATAACCACATTGTTTCCAATAGTGACATTATCACCAATATAAGCGTTTGGATATACTTTTACATAATCACCCATTTTTACGTTATCTCCCATGTATGAGAACGCACCAAAGTAGAGTTCTTTACCATATTTGGCAGATTCAGATATGAATGCAGGCTGCTCAATTCCGACCTTATTTAGCTTTACTTTATCGTAATATTCCAAAATTTTAGAGAACGATTCGTAAGCATCTTCAACCTTGATTAACGTTGTTTTTATATTATCTTCCGCTATAAAATCTTTGTTGACAATTGTAATGGAAGCGCGCGTGCTATATATGTACTGCGTATATTTCGGATTAGCTAAGAAAGTCAAAGAACCTTCCATGCCTTCTTCTATTTTAGAAAGTTTAGAAACTTCGGTGTTTGGATCACCTACGATATCTCCTTCTAGAATACCTGCTATTTGTGTCGCTGTAAACTTCATTATCGCAAAAGTATAAAAAAACTCCTAAAGTTTGTCTTTTGGGTAACATATATAATATTTAGTTACCATTTTTGACAATGCTTTTAGGTTTAGTTGACCAGAAGCTTTGACAACATCTTGTACTTTTCCTGACTTGAGTAAGATGTTTATGTTCTGACTTGTGGTTTTGTATGCTTGATTGGATATTTCGCCTGAGAACACAAAGTACGCCGCTTCCGCTGCTGTAATGTTGTATTCATTCATCAAGTTTTGTGTTTCGATTTGAAGCTTTTTGCTCGAAATCTTTTTGTTTTTGATTTTGACTTTTAATAAATCACGATTGATAATCATTTTGCAAAGATTTGATAGCACAAAGTCGTTTTCGCTCATCCATTCTTTCATTGCTGAAACAATATCGTAATCGTCTAGTTTGGCAAATCGATCTAAAACATCATAATTAAAGTCGTCAATAGAGATTTCATTTTGAATGAAAAAAGACAATGCCGCACTTGCTTGTAATTGTGTTCCTTGAAGCGTTAATTCTTTGGCTCTTTTTAGTACACGAATGAGCAGTTGTTCCGCAGCCAGACTCGTTTTATGTAAGTATACTTGCCAATACATTAAGCGTCTGGCAACCAGAAATTTTTCAACAGAATAAATCCCTTTTTCTTCAATTACTAATTCATCATCAACCACACTTAACATCGTAATGATTCGTTCCGAATTGATGTTTCCTTCTGCAACTCCTGTATAAAAACTGTCTCGTTTTAGATAATCGGCTCTATCCATGTCAATTTGACCAGATATTAACTGATACATGAATTTTCTTGGGTAGTTTCCTTTGAATATTTCGATGGCAAGCGTTAAACTTCCGTTAAATTCTTTGTTTAATTGTTCCATTAATAAGAGTGAAATCTCTTCATGAGTCACACTATTTACAATGCTGTGTTCCATTGCATGCGAGAAAGGTCCGTGACCAATATCGTGTAATAGAATGGCAATTAGTAGTGCTTGTTTTTCATCTTCTGAAATTTCAACACCTTTAAAACAAAGAACTTGGATCGCTTTTTGCATTAAGTGCATACAACCCAACGCATGATGAAATCGAGTATGATGCGCACCTGGATATACCAAGTATGACATGCCCATTTGTGAAATTCTGCGTAAGCGCTGAAAATATTTATGTTCAATTAAATCAAAGATGAGCGCATTAGGAATTGTAATAAATCCGTAAATTGGGTCGTTTAATATTTTAAGCTTATTTCTAGTATTCAACTTCTAAGTTTTTATACATTTTTTTTGGAATAAGCACAAATATAAGTACATAATGCCAAGCCTTACTAATAATTTACAAAATTAAAGATATATGAGTACATTCAAGATTCTTTGGGTTGATGACGAAATTGATTTGTTAAAACCACATATTCTCTTTTTAGAGAAGAAAAACTACGAAGTTACAACGTGCACAAGCGGTACAGAAGCTATTGAAATGATTGATGAACAAAATTTTGATATTGTTTTGTTGGATGAAAACATGCCTGGTTTGACGGGTTTGGAAACATTAGCTGAATTGAAAGAGAAACAAAATAACCTTCCTGTGGTAATGATTACCAAGAGTGAAGAAGAGTATATTATGGAAGAAGCAATTGGTTCTAAGATTGCCGATTATTTGATAAAACCTGTGAATCCGAATCAGATTTTATTGAGTTTGAAGAAAAATTTGGATCATTCGCGATTGATTTCTGAGAAGACGACTTCTAATTATCAGCAAGAATTTAGAAAGATTGCAATGGATATGGCAATGGTAAATTCGATTGAAGAATGGATTGAGTTGTATCAGAAATTGATTTATTGGGAATTGCAATTGGAAGATATTGAAGATACTGGAATGTTTGAAATTTTGGAATCGCAGAAGCATGAAGCCAATGTACAGTTTGGAAAGTTTGTTGATAAAATGTATCCGAAATGGTTTGGTGACGACGAAGCACCAATTATGTCACATACTTTATTCAGACAATTAATAGCTCCCGAAATTAGCAAAGCACAACCAACTTTATTAGTTGTCGTTGATAATTTACGTTATGATCAATGGAGAGCTTTTGAACCAATTTTGAATGCACATTATAAAAAAGAGAAAGAGGTTCCGTTTGTGAGTATTCTGCCAACGGCGACACAATATGCTAGAAATGCTATTTTTTCGGGCTTGATGCCTTCCGACATGGAAAAGTTACATCCTCAATATTGGAAGAATGATACCGATGAAGGTGGAAAGAATTTGCATGAGAATGATTTCTTAAAAGCGCAATTGAAGCGTTTAGGGTTGGATATTAAGCATGAATATCACAAAATAACAAGCTTACGAGGCGGAAGGAAGCTCGCAGACAACTTTAAATCGCAAAAAGATAATGACTTAACGGTAGTGGTTTATAACTTCGTAGACATGCTCTCACACGCTAAAACCGAAATGGACGTTGTAAAAGAATTAGCTTCAGACGACAAAGCATATAGATCGTTAACAGTAAGTTGGTTTAAGAATTCTCCGTTGTTGGATATCATTCAGCAATCGCAACGTTTAGGGTTTAAATTGATTATTACTACCGATCACGGAACTATTAATGTAAAACATCCTTCAAAAGTAGTTGGCGATAAAAACACAAGTTTGAATTTACGCTATAAAACAGGAAGAAGTTTAACGTACGAACAAAAAGATGTTTTAGCGGCTAAAGATCCGAGAAGTATTCATTTGCCAGTGATTAACATGAGTAGTTCGTTTATTTTTGCCAAGACCGATTTGTTTTTTGCGTATCCGAATAATTACAATCATTATGTGAGTTATTTTAGAAATACGTATCAACATGGTGGCGTTTCGTTGGAAGAAATGATTATTCCGTTTGCGGTTTTATCGCCAAGATAAGATGTTAAAAACAAGTGCAGCAAGTGATTTTATGCACTATTGGAGAAAATTTAGTAAATTTGGCGCGAAGTCTCAAAATTTTGAATATTAGTGCAAATAGAATATAATCTTTCTGAAATAGAAACAATAGCTGCGGCTATTCTTGAGGAATCTCAACATAAAATTATTACTTTTCATGGTGAAATGGGTGTTGGCAAAACGACCTTGATCAAAGTATTGGCAAAACAATTAGGTGTAAACGAGTTGACAAACAGTCCGACATTTTCAATTGTAAACGAATATAGAACTGACAAAGAAATAATCTATCATTTTGATTGTTACCGAATAGAAGACGAAATTGAAGCCTATGATATTGGCATTGAAGAGTATTTGTATAGTGATGCTTGGTGCTTCATAGAATGGCCTGAACGCATTGAAAATTTATTGCCTGAAGAAATTACAGAAGTGAAAATTAATAAGATTAATGAACAAATGCGTTCTATTCATCTAAAAAATTGAACACTTTACCGAAAACTAAGAACTTTAACCGTAAAATAAACCTAAAAGACTGACAAATAAATGACTTTTATAGTATATTTAAGAAAATTCTTATAGATACAAAAAAAGTAAAAAATTGATAAAAGTACGTAGAAAATAGAATATGATACTTTTCTGAAAATCATTTGGTTAATATATAAGTTTGCTTCATCGTAAAACTAAAACCTAACAAAATGAAATTAAGAAATTATATTTTTGCAGCAGTCGTATTTGCATCAGTAACATTTGTGTCTTGTAACCCAGATAGCATTGCAGACGAAGACAACCCATACCAAACCGAAGAAGGAATCGAAAGAAGTAAACTTAAGCCACCGCCGCAAACTCATTAATAAGGCAATATTAAGGGATAGTTTGGTTGTAATACTTATTGCTATTACTCCTTATTTGTTTCAATTATATGAAAGTTTTCCAAGTACAGAAGTTTGGAAAAATGATTACTTTACTATCACTAGTAATTATTATGAAGATGTTAGAGCAGCTGCTTGGGTTTATGCTAGTAAAATAATTCCGCTGATATTAGTTATAATTTGGTTTTTAACCTGTAAAAATTGGTGGTATCATATTATATTAATTCCTATAGCAATGTTTTCATTTCAATTTTATGCGTCGTTTCAAAGAGACACATATATTGATGAGATTGAAATTTATTATGTAATACCTATCATGATGATAATCATTCCAATAGTTTACTTAATAAGAGCTAAATTATTTGATAAATTAGTAAACGGAATTGATTTAAAGAAAATTGAAGCCGAACTTGAAGAATATAGACGTAAAGAAGAAGAGCAAAAAGATAAATCATTAGAATAAAAAGTTCATTGAAATAAATAAAATATACTATTTTCTATGTATTTGGTTAATTTTGGATAAAACTAACAAAAGTACGTAGAAAATATATTATGCTTTTTTTAAAGGTAATTTTTGGTTATTCAATAAGTTTGACCCATCGTTAAACTAAATAATCTAAAATTACTCAGATGAAAACTAAATTCTACCTTTACCTATTAGCAGCCGTATCAACAATTTTATTTGTATCTTGTAATCCAGATAGCATTGCTGATGAAGACAACCCATACGAAACAGAACAAGGACTCGAAAAAATTAAAATCAAACCAGGAGACATGGTCTAAAAAAAGAATATTCATTGATAGTATTATAGTCTTTTTTGTTGCCATATCCCCATTTGTAGCATATTCATATTTAGCTGCTCCCGAGGGAGAAACATGGGACATAGGTGTATACACTTTTACTAAAAATGGATTTTCAAGTGTTAACATAGCTATTTGGCTGTATGTCAGCAAATTAATACCTTTGTATTTATTGATTTTTTGGTTTATTACCTGCAAACATTGGTGGTACCATATAATATTAGTACCTATTACACTATTTGGTTTCCAACTTTTTGCAGCATTGAGTAAAGGCTCAAATATAATAGATGAAAATGAAAGTCTTTGGGTTATCATAGTACTTATGGTAATAGCCCCTATTGTATACTTGATGCGATTGAGACTTTATGATAAATATGTTTTAGGTATTGACCTACAAAAAATAGACGCTGAACTAGAAGAATATGAGCGTAAAGAAAAAGAAGCTGAAAATAAAATAGAAATTAAATAATTACGTATATTCGCGAAAATACTTACGTTAAAAAGATATAAAATACCAATTTCTACGACTTTTGTTGGATGAACCCAAATCTAACAAAAGTACGTAGAAAATTTATATTGCTATATTTCTGATAATTAGTTGGTTATTGAATAAGTTTGACACATCGTTAAACTAAATAACTAAATTAATTATGAAAACTAAATTCTACCTTTATATTTTAGCCGCTGTATCAACAATATTATTTGTATCTTGTAACCCAGACAGTATTGCTGATGAAGACAACCCATACGAAACAGAACAAAATATCGACAGGAAGAAAATCCAAGTCCCTCGTAACGGGTAGCATTGTTGCTATAATCATAGCAACAACACCCTATATATTCTATTTATACGAGAGTTTCCCAGATGAAAAAAGCTGGGAAACTTTCTTGTTTACATTTAAAAGTAGCTCAAGTTTATATAATATTGCTTGGCTATTAACAGGCAAAGTAGTTCCACTCGTATTATTAATACTTTGGTTTTTTACTTGTCGCGATTGGTGGTATCATGTGATTCTAATTCCAATAGCAATGTATGCATTTCAAATATTTAGTATTATACATGATGAAAATAATCCTGTTGATGAAGTTGAAATTTATTGGTTAATTCCAATAATGATGATCATAATGCCCATAGTCTATTTAATTAGATTAAAGTTATTTGATAAGTATGTTTATGGTATAGATTTGAAAAAAATAGATGCAGAACTTGCAGAATACGAACGAAAAGAACAAGAAATGCTGGAAGCCAACAAATAGTGTTTTTTTACTTCATTTTTATTTGTAACTTCATGTTTTAACCAACTATAATGCTTCATGGCAGAATTTTTATCTCCTTTTACCAAACAACAATTACTTCCACAAGAAGAAACTCTTGAAATTCTCAAGCATAAACAAGAATTATTCATTGGTATTCCTAAAGAAACCTCGTATCAAGAGAAACGAGTTTGCTTAACACCTGATGCAGTTGGTGCTTTAGTTGCACACGGACATCGTGTTATGATTGAAAGCCACGCAGGAAAAGAAGCCAATTTTTCAAATAAAGACTATACAGAAGCTGGCGCAGAAATTACAAATGATACACAAAAAGTATTCTCCTGCCCGATTATTCTAAAAGTGGAACCACCAACATTAGAGGAATTGCAATTATTGAATCCGCAAACAATTCTAATTTCAGCTTTACAAATAAAAACACGCTCAAAAAAATATTTTGAAATATTAGCAAGCAAACGTGTTACTGCACTTGCTTTTGAATACATTCGAGATGAAGATGGAACCTATCCTGCGGTACGTTCATTGAGTGAAATTGCAGGAACCGCTTCCGTTTTAATTGCTTCCGAATTAATGGCAAATGTCAATAATGGTAACGGATTAATGCTAGGAAACATCAGCGGAGTTCCGCCTGCTGAAGTTGTAATTCTTGGCGCTGGAACAGTTGGAGAGTTTGCTTCTCGTTCTGCGCTAGGACTTGGTGCTAACATTAAAGTTTTTGATAATTCTATCACAAAATTACGTTGTATTCAAACCAACTTAGGAAGACCAATATATACTTCTACAATTCAACCAAAAAATTTATTAAAAGCATTGAAACGTTGTGATGTTTTAATTGGCGCTGTTCGCGGAAAAAACAGATCTCCAATTCTGATTACAGAAGCTATGGTTAGTCATATGAAAAAAGGTGCTGTAATTATTGACGTCAGTATTGATATGGGCGGATGTATTGAAACAAGCGAAGTAACTTCTCACGATAAACCTACGTTTGTAAAACACGGCGTTATTCATTATTGTGTACCAAATATCCCTGCAAGATATTCCAGAACTGCTTCAGTATCAATTAGTAATATATTTACTCCGTATTTATTGAAAATCGCAGATGATGGCGGATTAGAAAATTCGTTGCGTTTTGACAAAGGATTAAAAAATGGGTTGTATTTTTACCACGGAGTTTTGACCAATAAATCAGTAGCAGATTGGTTCGATTTACCCTATAGAGATATTAATTTACTAATTTTTTAGTGCATGAGCAGTCTTTTAAGACGTACAGGATTTTATTTGGGTGGTGTTGCAATTGGTTTGGTAATTTTTGCCTTTCTAATTCGTGGACGCGGCGTGAAGTGTGAATTTAATTACCTTCCAAATGCGCGTACATTAAAAAACATTCGCGTGAAAGAACGTCATTTTTCTCCTGAAATTCTTCAGTTAATTAACAACAAAGAAATTGATACGGCTGAAATTTCGAACATTCTAAAATATGGAGATGTCGATTTCTCTAGAAGTAACACAGAAGTAGATTCTTGTAAATTATATATTATTGAAGGAATTCTTCGCAACAAAGAAATTGAGCTTACAGTTCACAATTGCGATAGTTCTACACGAATTCAGACCATTAAAATGATGGAATAAAAAGAAGTTACTTTCTTAGATTTCCATAAATATCAAGTTCGATAGCTTCGCCTTTTCCAAACTTATTTATTTCGTCTAATTGCGTTTCTTTATCTCCAACAATCAAATAGAACATTTCTGGTTCTTGCAAATGCGTTTTAATAATATCTTGAAAATCATCCAAACTCATATCCACAAGTTCTTTCTGTTCTTTTTCTAAATAATCAAAAGGTTTTTTATACTTGCTAATCAGCATTAGTATTCCTATTTTATCTTGTAATTGTTCGTAATCTTTTGCACTACTTTTTAAAATTTTATTCTTTGTAACAACAACTTCATTTTCGTTAAAATCTTTCGCATAATCACCTACCAAACCTTCAATAATTTTCAATGAAGGCAATGTAGCATTGGCTCTAACACTTGTTTGAACTAGAAAAGGTGCTTTTTCCTCTAAGCTTTGTAAATACGAATATGCTCCATATGTATATCCTTTTTCTATACGTAAAGTTTGAAACAAACGTCCGCTTGAACCGCCACCGAGAATTTGATTGGTATATTCCAAATTGTTATACATCGAATCCGCTTCTGATAACGCTAATTTTCCAGCATAAATTACAGATTGTTTTGCTCCAGGGAAATCTATAAAAAATAATTTTCCTGCTTTATCTTGCTTAGGTAATTCATAAAATGGAACTTTTACTTCGTTAGATTTCCAATTGTTTCCTAAACTTTTCAACGATGCTAAAACATTCGACTCCAAAGTTGCTCCAGCTACATGAATATTCGCAACACTTGCAGAAATATTTTTAGTGTAAAACTGTTTTAAATCATCTAAAGAAATATCTTTTACAGTTTCCGCAGTTCCAATCGAAGGAATTCCTAAAATATGGTCATCTCCATAAATTAATTTTCGAAATGATTGATACGCTATAGTTCTCGGATTTGCTTCTCTTCCTTTTAAATTGGTCAATAACGAACTTTTAAGTCGCTCGTATTCAACGATATCCCAACGTGGATGCAATACTATTTCTTCTACTAATTTGATGGTTTTATCAAAATTCTTAGCCAAACAACTTCCAGAAACAATCATACTTTCATCTCTACTGATAATACGTATATTCGCACCAAGCATTTCAATAGCTTCTTCTAATTCTGAAGATGTTTTAAACGCTGTTCCTTCCATCAATAAATCTCCTAAAAGATTCGCCAATCCTGCTTTATTTTTTGGTTCTAAATAATGTCCGCCATCAATCGTAATCGCAAAAGAAACCAACGGAACTTCATTATTTTCTATTCCATACACATGAATTCCATTTGCCAATTTTCCTTTCCATATTTTTGGCGATTTAAACAATGGTAACTCTCCAAATGTAGGTTCAGAACGATCGTGTTTCGTAACCGTTTTTTCATACTGTGCTTCTGCTCCTTGCCCAACTTCTTCGTTTGCTTTTCCTTGAACAATTTCTTCTTGATATACTTCTGCTTTTATAGCACCATTCATCACCAAATCAGTTTGCCCTTTCGGAACAAATGACGTCATAATGTAATTTTTATCCTTAATATATTTCGTATACACACGAATTACATCTTCTTTTGTTACTTTATTTGTGAAATCAACTTCTTTAATTACATGCGCAGGATCATTCGCATACACATTTCCATTAGCCAGCGCAAATGCTTTATCCACCACAGATTCTGTTCCTTGGTACAACTGCATTTCTTGCTTTGTTTTAATACGCTCTAATTGCGCTTTATCAAAATTTGCTTCAAAATTTTTCAATGCTTCATCAATTGCCATTTTAACCGTATTCAAGTCGGTTCCTGCATTTGCACGAACTTGAAATGTAAACTCTCCCGCCAATTCATTACTAGAATTATATGAAGATACGCGCGGAGCTAACATTTTCTTGGCAATAATCTCTTTATATAAAGGTGATTTTTTGCTTCCGCTTAACATTTTTCCCAAAATATCCAACGCATATTGATCTTTATGAAACATCTCAACTGTTGGAAATACCATTCGAAGTTCTGGAAGTTTCGCAAAATTATCTTCAAAATACAATGATTTTGTTTCTACTAATGTTACAGGCATTGGTTTTAAATCGGCTATTTCATTTCCTCGCTTAATCTCACCAAACCATTTTTCAACAGCTTTTTTGGTTTCAGCAATATCAATATCGCCTGCAATTACTAAAGTTGCATTGTTAGGTCCATAGTAAGTATTGTAAAATTCTTTTACATCTTCTAAGGTTGCCGCTTGTAAATCTGGAAGTGAGCCAATAACTGTCCAATTATACGGATGATCTTTTGGATATAAGTTTGCACGAATTACTTCAGAAGTAAAACCGTAAGGTACATTGTCATAATTTTGACGTTTTTCATTCTTCACAACCTGTTTTTCACGCTCTAACGCTTCTATTGTAACGGTATTAATCATATAACCCAATCGATCAGAATCAATCCACAATATTTTTTCAAAAGCATCTTTTGGTACAACTTCGTAATAAATAGTTCCATCTGACCAAGTTCCGCCATTTCGGCTTCCGCCCCATTCTGGAATCACTTTTCTATTAGAACCTCTTGGTACATTTTCAGAATCATTGAACGCCATATGTTCAAAGAAATGTGCAAAACCTGTTTTCCCTGGCTTTTCTCTGTTAGAACCAACATGCATTAACGTTGCAACAGCAACCATTGGATCTGAATGATCTTCGTGCAAAACAACTTCAAGCCCATTATCAAGTGTGAACTTTTCATATGTCAAAGAAAAGTTGGTTTCTTCCGCTGCTGATTTTTCTTCTTCTTTTTGTATACATGAATATGTTGTAACAATAAATAATGCAAGAAGCATTATGGTAGATTTATTGATTCTCATACTTGGTTGTTTAGGTTATTGGTTGGTAATTTTTAAGTCAATTATAACTTATAATTTTCTTCTTTTCCGTTCTTGTTTTAATAAACTTAATTCTCTTGTTGTTTGTCCTGCGACAGAAGTGTTTTCTTCAGCTCTTCGTATCAAGTAAGGCATTACATCTCTAACAGGTCCAAAAGGTAAGTATTTTGCTACATTATATCCAGCTTTCGCCAAATTAAAACTAATATGATCGCTCATTCCATATAGTTGACCAAACCAAACATGCGTATCATTATTGGCAATTTGCTTAGCTTCCATAATTTCCGCGACCTTGTAAGAACTTTCTTCATTGTGTGTTCCTGCAAAAAGTGCCATACAATCCAAATTGTCTAACATATATGCAACGCCAGCATCAAAATTAGCGTCTGTTGCTAGTTTTGAAACACATATAGGAGAAGTATATCCTTGCTCCTTTGCTCTCTTATTTTCTTTTTCCATGTATGCGCCACGCACTAATTTCATTCCAATATGAAAACCTTGCGCTTTGGCATCCATATGTAGTTGTTTCAAATAGTCCAATCGGTCCCAACGATACATTTGAAGCGTATTATATACAATTGGCTTCTCTTTGTTATACGTTCGCATCATATCAGCAACAATGTTGTCTGCGGCATCTTGCATCCAACTTTCTTCGCCATCAATTAACAAAGCAACGTCCATTTCGTGTGCTTTTTTACAAACGACATCGAAACGATTCAAAACTCTATTCCATTCAGCTTGCTCGTCAGTGGTTAACGTTTCTCCTTTTCCAACCTTTTCATACAAATCAATTCTTCCAAATCCTGTCGGTTTAAAAACTGCAAACGGAATCGCTTCTTTTTCTTTGACAAACTTTAAAATTTTCAAGATTTTTTCCAATGTTGCATCAAACTGTGTTTGTTCTTCTTTTCCTTCTACAGAATAATCAAGAACGCTACAAACGCCTTTTTCAAACATGTTGTCAACTACAGGAATACATTCTTCTTCCGTAGTTCCTCCACAAAAATGATCAAAAACGGTTGCTCTAATCAAACTTTCTACGGGCAAATGTGCCTTTATAGCAAAATTCGTGACAGCAGTTCCTATACGAACTAAAGGCTGATTGGCGATGAGCTTGAATAAAAAATAAGCTCTTTCGAGTTGAGAATCGGTTTTTAGAGCAAAAGCATCCTCAGTATTATTAAAAATTGGTTCCATTTATAAACAATTACTTTCACAAATATAGTTATTGAATTATTATTATTTTGTTTAAAAAAGGCTTTATTTTGTCGCTATTAAAAGTTTTTCTTAGTTTATGAATTCTATTCAAGCAGCGAATTATTTCGTTCATTTCAATACAAATTGCTACACAAAGCTTCACGAACACCTTACGGAATCAAATTATTCAAAGATTTTTGTTTTGGTCGATTCGAATACGCATGAACACTGTTTACCTAGTTTTATGGGCAATTTGCAAACCGAAGTTCCTATTGAAATTATAGAAATTGAAGCTGGTGAAATTCATAAAAATATTGAAACCTGTACAGGAGTTTGGAATGTACTTTCCGAATTAGACGCAGATAGAAAGAGTTTACTGATTAATGTTGGCGGCGGCGTTGTGACTGACCTTGGCGGATTTGTCGCTTCTACATTTAAACGTGGAATTTCATATATAAACGTTCCAACGTCATTGTTAGCAATGGTTGATGCTTCTGTTGGTGGAAAAACAGGTGTTGATTTAGGTACGTTAAAAAATCAAATTGGCGTGATTAATATTCCAGAAATGGTATTGATTGATACTTCTTTTTTAAGCACTTTACCAGCGAATCAAATGCGAAGTGGTTTAGCCGAAATGTTGAAACACGGATTAATTTACGATGAAGCGTATTGGAAAAAAATGATCAATCTTGCTGATTTTACTCTTGAAGATTTAGACGATTTAATTTATGAATCTGTTCAAATTAAAAATAAAGTGGTGACTGAAGATCCAAAAGAACACGGACTTCGCAAAATATTGAATTTCGGTCACACACTTGGTCATGCTATTGAATCGTATTTGTTAACACATGACACGAAAGAACCTTTATTGCACGGAGAAGCAATTGCTGTCGGAATGGTGCTTGCGTGTTACATTTCCAACCAACAAGAACGTTTTCCAACAGAAAAAATGACGGAAATCAAGCGTGTTATGATAGACATGTACGGAAAAGTTGAGTTTAATACTTCTGATTATGAAGCGATTATCGACTTAATGAAATACGACAAGAAAAATTCGCACGGAAACATCAACTTTGTACTGTTGAGCGATATTGGAACGCCAGTTTTAGATAAAATTGTACCCAACACAACCATTATGGATGCTTTTAAATTCTACAATTCTTAACCTCAAAAAATCAGTAAGGTGTCATTAAACTTTTCTTTTCAAAAAAAATAGTTGTACTTTTAGTATCATCTAACTATTTAGAGGTTCCCATTATTTACCTATGAACGTAGTATTAATTTTAAATAATTATTCCTATGAAAAAAGCAATCATAGATTATAAAAAAGTGACGCCTGAACTACTTCTTCTCTTACAAGAACGGTATCCTGGCGGTTATAGAGATCGTGATATTATTATCTTTGACGATCATCACAACAACACAATTGAAGCTGTAGAAGTTAAAACTTCAGACACTATTTATCTTATAAAAGTGAGCAGTAAACTACATTATACGATGACAAATATTGATAATGATTCAGATGAATTGGAAGAAATTGTTCCTGATGATGCTGAAGATTTTTCAGAAGAGTAATGACAAAATAATTACTTCAAATAACGCTCATTAATCACATTCATATGATGTCTTTCATGACCAGCTAAAACGTGTGCAATAGCACGAACGGACATATTACTTTTACTGGCAACTCCAATTCTAGCAAGCATTTCTTCTGAAAATCCTTGAAACATCGTTATCGTTGCTTGACGAATGGCGTTGTATTCTCGTAGCATTTCCATACTATTTCGTTCGTTAGCACCAGAAAACGGCACATAATCGTCTTGTTCATAACCAGGTAATTCCGTTTTGTCATTTCGCGCAAAGCGTAACGCTCTATTACAAAATATACGTTCGGTATCCATAATGTGTTGCAAAACTTCTTTTATAGTCCATTTTCCTTCAGCGTACGTGCTTAGCAATTTTTCTTCTGTCAAAGAAGCCATTAATTCATTGACTTCATCAACTCCTTTTTCGAAAGAATTAATTATATCTTCTCCTTTTACATGTTGAATATATTGACCGTAATACGAATTGTATTCATTAGCTTCTGGAAATTGTATCATAAGGTTTTCGCTTTTTGAATGCTAAAAATACTATTATTTAAGCATGTTGAAAAATTATTAATGCCTCATTAGTCGTCAAAAGTTCACGTTTTAAACAAATTAATCCATATTGTTCTGGAAATTCGCATGTTAAAAAAAGACAAACCGATCATCGTAGCAATAATTATCAAGAAAATTTGAAAATTATTTCCAATTTGAAACAAGTATGAGAAAATCAAGTACACACCAACTGCTTGTCCAACAGTTAGCATATAACTAACATACATTGCACCAATAAAATAGCCTGGTTCTTTTTCAAATTTGTAATTACAAACAGTACAATGTTCATACATTTTAGGCATTCTCATTTTATAAAACAATCCTTTTTGCTTAAAAATACTCCCGCTATTACAGTTTGGACACGTTCCTTTACAGACGTTTAGTATTGCATCTACCATGTTTTCTATTTTTATACAAAGTTAAAAATCAAGCCATTGAAATAAAGTTTGTATTTTCGCTTTTTATAGCACAAAAGAGACATTTTATAATTAATGAAATTATTTCCAGTTTATAATATTTCGCAGTTTCAAGAAACTGAATCTAGCAAACATTTGTATTGCAATCGGTTTGAAGAACATCTGCGTACACATCCGTTTATTGAAAAACCACATCAACATGATTTTCACTTGTTAGTTGTTTTTACAAAAGGAACCGGAACACATGTAGTTGATTTTAACACGTATGATATTCTTCCGGGAAGTGTGTTTGTGTTGCAACCTGGACAAATGCACCATTGGAATTTATCAAAAGATATTGATGGGTATATTTTATTTCATTCGAAAGAGTTTTATAATATCCATTTTAAACATAAACAAGTGAACGATTATCCATTTTACTTTTCTACCTATAATACGCCTGAATTACACCTAGATGAAAAGCAAACACATATAATTACTTCTTTTTTTGAGATGATTCTCGCAGAATATACTTCACATGAACTTTTTAAAGAACATGCTGTATTGAGTTTATTAGATTTAATTTATATTGAACTATCACGCCATTATGTAACGCCTACACAGCTGCAAATCAAGCGGTCTCACACAGTTTTAAGGAACTTTGAAGAATTACTTGAACAGTTTTACAAACACGAAAAGAAACCGTCTTTTTATGCTTCTAAATTAAACATCACCTTGAAACATCTCAATCGTGTATGCAAGGAAACATTACAAAAGACAGCAACAATAGTAATTACAGATAGAATTATTTTGGAAGCAAAACGATTGTTGTTAACACCTGAATTATCAGTAAATGAAATTGCAAATCGTCTCGGATTTGAGGATTACTCCTATTTTTCAAGATTATTTAAACAAAAGACACAGCAAACTCCTTCTAATTTTCGGAATTCAGCTAGGTAAACTTTTTTGGTTGGATTGTTGAGAGTACTATTATTTCTAAATCTTAAAAAATTAAATCGAGAAGCTATTTTGCCACGAATTCACGAATATTTTAATGAATTAATTTTTGTCATTTTTTGTAAAGATAAGAATCTATTTTTAGCGTGTTTACGGTCACGAGTTGAAAACTCGCGCTAGCCAACATTGTGTATTTTACGTCAAAACAATAACAACAAAATTTTAGTTTAAAAGTTGAAAGGTTTATAAGTTTATCCAATTTGTGAAAAATTCACATACCAAAATACCAACAGCGTCAGCGATACTAAAGGCGAAGCCGTTTCCAAAAATAAGACGTATAAAACCTTAAATCATTGAATTTTTAAATCATTGAATTGAGCAAAGCGAATAAAACCTACGCCGAATTTCGACTCGCATTAATATTTCCAAATAACGAACGAGTTACCATTTTTTCAAAAGTTTTAAGTTCTTTTTCGTTTGCAATTGGGTCTTTTTGTAATTCTTGAATTTTACGTAATGCATATTGTTGAATCGTTAGTAATGGCAACACAATCTTTTCGCGCGCATGAATCGACGCTTTTCCAGCTGGCTGATTTTCCATTAATTCCTTATATCCTGTGAGTTTTAATAACATGCGTTTTGTACGTTCGTATTCTTCAAAAATAATTGTCCAAAATTCGCCAAACTCCTCATTTTCTCTCATATATGCGGTTAACTTAAAGAAAGACTTCGTTAAACTCATCATACTATTTTCGAGCAATGTTCTGAAAAAAGCAGAGTTTTTGTATAAATCTACCACTTGATCAAATTTACCTTCTTTTTCCAAATGTTCTAACGAAGTTCCAACTCCATAAAATCCAGGAACGTTTTGTTTCAACTGACTCCAACTTCCCACAAATGGAATGGCGCGTAAGTCTGAGAAATTGAATTCTTTAGACTTCGAACGCTTCGACGGACGACTTCCAATATTTGTCTTTGCATAATATTTTAACGTACTCATTCGCTCTAAATACGGCAAAAACATCGGATGCTTTTTAAACGCAACATACGTGTCATAACTTACCGTTGCAAGTGTTTCCATAGTCTTTTTATCATCCTGAGAAAATTCTGCGGTAGCGCTTGAAAATATTTCATTTGAGATTCCTGAGCTCAACAATTGCTCTAAGTTATATTGACACGATTCTAGCGTTCCAAAGTTGGAACTAATCGTTTGTCCTTGTACTGTTAATTGAATTTCTTCATCTTCAACCGTAGTTCCTAATGACGCATAAAATTGATGTGTTTTTCCGCCTCCACGCGCTGGTGGTCCGCCTCTACCGTCAAAGAAAATTACTTTGATTCCGTATTCGCGCGAAATTGCTGTTAGTTCTTCTTTAGCTTTAAAAATACTCCAATTTGCCATTAAATAACCGCCATCTTTCGTTCCGTCAGAGAAACCAAGCATAATGTATTGTTTATTTCCGCGTTCTTTTAAATGTGCTGCGTACAACTCGTTTTCGTATAAAGTTTTCATCACTTCATGCGCGATTTGCAAATCGGGAACCGTTTCAAATAAAGGCGAAACGTCCACTTTTGGCTGTTTCCAATCGCACAAACGCAACATTGCAAAAGCTTCCATTACGTGTAATACTGATTGATTATTACTGATAATATAACGATTTGCGCCACGTTCACCATTTCGCGCTTGAATGTCTTTCATAGCATATATTGATGAAATAGTTGAGTTTGTAATTTCTTCCTTAAAATACTCAGGTTGAATAATTTGCATAACTTTTGAAAGCATTCCTATCTTTTCTTCTTCAGTTGCATTTATGTAGTTTCCAGAAAATAATCCATTTCCTTTTGCTTCCATCGTTTCCACAATATTTTCAAATACACCTTGATGCACTCTTGAATCTTGACGAATGTCTAACATTGCAAAGTGATACCCAAAAAGCTTTACTTTATTAATTATGTCATCAATTTCTGCACTGAATAACGATTGATGCTTTTCTATAACAATTGCTCTGATGGCTTTTAGTTCCGTTTCAAAGGCAGCCAATGACAACATTCCATCTTCTTTTTGCAGATACACATTCTTATACAACATGCGCTCTAAACGCTCCAAACGCTTTTCTACGCCATCAAATGTAAGTCTCCGCTTCAGTTTTCGAATGTCTCGATGATAATTCAATAAAATGGTACTTCGCAAACGTTCTGCTACTTTTAGTGTGATTTCCGTTGTTACAAACGGATTTCCATCTCTATCGCCACCAGGCCAAAAACCTAAGTCAATAATTTGATTGTCAAAATCTTCGCCTTTGAAAATATTTTGCTGAATATAATTGTATATTTTACTTGCTGAATGATAGAAAACGTTCTCCAAATACCAAATTAAACTTACCGCTTCATCATAAGGCGTTGGTTTTTCTTTTTTGAAAAATGGTGTTTTTCCAAGTTGCTCTAATAATTTTTTGATCGTTAATAAATCATCTTTTTCAATCGCTTGCGCGAGATCGGTAATGATTCCCAATACTTGTCCAGGATAGAACTGCGTTGGATGTGCAGTTAATACCGGACGAATTTTGAAACGTTCTAAGTGCGTTTTTAGCGCGCCTAATTTTTGCTTCTCTTCCGCTTCTTCCTTAATGTTTCGAAGTGTTCCACGCCCATCCATATTATTTACAATGGCAAAAGAAGCATCTTCCACAGCATCAAACAAAACTACTTGACGTTCAATGTATTGTATAAAACGAAAGAGTAAATTAATCTTTTCTGCTTCTGTTTTGTCCTTTTCAACATACCGCTCAAAAAACGTATCCATGATTTCTGATGGATTTTTGTCATGCGCAAATCCTTTTTCACAAATCTCACAGAATAAAGGCAATAAAACGCCTGTATTGGAGATTTCATCAAAAGGCAATGTCATAAAAATACTGTTGTAGATTTGATATTTTGAAGACACGTTTTCTTCAAAACGTGTTAATTTTGGCTTGCGAGACATAAGTTTGGTATTAAAAAGAGATAATTATTCAAATGAAAGGTTTTAAACCTAAGACCCTGATTTTCATCAGCATTAGTTCAACTAATAATTTCTAATTAGTCTTTCAGACTTCTACAAATTAAGTTTCACTAAAAAAAACCCTTACACGAAAAGTACAAGGGTTTTTGCTATATTTTTCGTTTATTACTATAAATCGTTGAAGATTGAATGCATCAAACGGTTTTTGTCGTTGATACTTTCTTCTAGCGAAATCATAGTTTCTGTACGCGAAACACCTTCAATATCATCAATCATAAAGATAATGTCTTTGGCATTTTTTGTATTTTTTGCTCTTACTTTACAGAAGATGTTAAATTTCCCCGTAGTTATATGAGCCACAGTTATATATGGAATTTCATGGATTCTGTTTAACACAAATTTTGTCTGTGATGTTTTTTCTAAAAAAATACCTACATATGCGATAAACGAGTATCCTAATTTTTGATAGTCTAATGTTAGCGAAGAACCTTTAATAATTCCTGCTTCTTCTAATTTTTTGACACGAACGTGAACCGTTCCTGCCGAGATTAATAATTTTTTTGCGATGTCTGTAAAAGGGATTCTTGTATTCTCAATTAGCATGTCTAATATCTGATGATCCACTTCATCTAACCTAAATTTTGCCATGATTATCTTATATTATTTTTTAAAGATAATGCAAAAAAAACAAAAAAATTCGAATAATAATGCATAAAAAGTATAAGATATCTTAACTAAATGCCATTTTTGTTGAATTTCCTTAAATATTCCGAAACTTCAATCTCCAACGAAAACGATTGAAATATATACGTCTGAGCGATTGCCTCTTGAAAATCTATAATCTTGTGTGCGAACGATTTTTTTAACATTTTTTTGTCTTCAATGTAAGGTTCAAAGTGAATTTTGCCATTTTTTAGGATTTCTTTGTACATAACGCCAACATCAAAAGTTTCTTTTCTGTCAGTTTGAAGATTTTTTAATAAGATATCATAATGTAGTTTTTCATTTTCTGGAATTTCAAAATAAGCAGCTGTAAACGTTCCTTTAATTTCATTGGACGCGATGTATTGAATTGCTTCCATAATGGCATAGAATATCAATTCTCGTGTGCGTTCGCGTGCATAATCATTTGGAAAGTGTCCAGCTTCAAACAATACAGTAGGCGTTCCAAGCGATTGAAACGTATCTCCAACACAATTCAAATTAAAACCATCATCATAACGCGCTACATGATTTGGAATGAGTTTTTGTAGCATTTCGTTCATCTTCACAATGATTTCCATACTTTTTTCACGATTTGGTGTAATAGAACGCTTTTCGTCTTCAGAAGGTGTTAAAAATGACACAATCGCCGATTTATAATGATTTCCCGCACTAAATATGGTTCGTTGCCCGTGAAGATTGAAACAATAATCAGGTTGAAACTCATCATATATACTTCTTAAAATCACACTTTCTGGCTGCGAACGTGTTTGCGCATCCCGATTTAAGTCAATTTCATTTGCATTTTCACGTGTATATGCTGCAGAACCATCAGGATTTAACATTGGAATGATACATAATGTACAATTGTTTAGAATCATTTTTGAAATTTCAGAAGATTCGCTTAAGAAATTTAGTAAATCAAAAATAGCCTTTGTAGTTGTGGATTCGTTTCCGTGCATTTGCGACCACATCAATATTTTTTTGGAACCATTTCCAATCGTTAGGGAATGGATAGGTTTGTCTAAAACAGAAACGCCAAGTTGCTTCAAGTTGAATGTTGAAGGTAGTTTTTCTAGCAATTGAATTATATGTTCAAGCGTGATATACCGATCTTGTAAAGTTGCCTCAAAATGTTCGTGATACCAATTCGCTAACTTATGTGTTTGCATAAAGTGTTCTGATTATAGGTTACAAATGTAAACATTGTTTATTTTACAATTGTAAACAGTATTTTATGTTCATTGTGTATACTATTGTAAACAACTATTGATTGTTCTACACAAGTAAACCATACAAAGCTACCTTTTAAATATACACGATTGAATATTAAATATTAATTATCATATTTTCAGCTAGTTAATCATCATTACTTAAAGTAAATTATAACCACTTTACACGAATTAACACACTTTAGTTGCATGCGTTCCGCAATCTATTTACTTTTGTAAACATATTTATCACTTATTAATTGTTTACAATGATAAACACTACTGATTTCTCTAAAAGATTAAAAAAAGTCATCGATTACTACGGACTTTCGGCTTCCGCTTTTGCTGATAAACTAGGCGTGCAACGTTCTAGCATTTCACATATTTTGTCGGGCAGAAATAAGCCGAGTTTGGAATTTGTAATGAAGATTTTAAACACTTTTGAAGAAGTAGAATTGTATTGGTTGTTGAATGGAAAAGGAAGTTTTCCGAAAGTTGCTTCCGCAGAAAATGTAGTTGCTCCAACTCCAACTTCGCGTCCAAAAATTGTTCAAGAAACAACTCAAGATTCATCTTCTCTTGAAGAAAAAGTAACTTCAAGAATTCCATCAACTGGAAAAACGATAGACAAGATTGTTATTTTTTATACCGACGGAACTTTTGAAGACTATCAAAAATAGGAATCTTTCGCTTTGTTTTCAATCAATCTTTATTTTTAGTTTCTTTGTAATCTAATTTATTCCAAAACCACATTTTAGTGAAAAACTTCATTTTTAGTATTTGTATCGCGTTGTTACTGAGTTCTTGTTATCAAACAGAACGCAATTGTAACGATTTTAAAACAGGAACTTTTGAGTTTACGTATGAGATTAATGGAGAATCGAAAACTGGGAAATCTATTCGGGCAGATACGTTAAGTGTTGATTATTATGATAATAAGATTGATACGTTTACAATTCGTTGGGTAACTGAATGTGAATTTATTGGGCGAAAGCTTCATCCTATTGATTATGCAGACAGCAAACCAATTCAGATGAAAATTATTTCTACAACAGCAGATTCGTATTTGCTAGAATATTCGTTATTAGAAGATCAGAAAACTAAAAAACGAGGAACTGTTAAAAAAATAAAGTAAGTTAGGTCGCTTTGCTTTTGGGTATTGGGTTTTGGGTGTTAGGAATTAGGAATTAGGAATTAGGAATTAGGAATTAGGAATTAGGAATTAGGAAAAATACATTTTAATTTAAAATTCACCATTTAACATTTATAATTCCCGAATAATTATACATTAAAAAAGCATCTAAAAAGTATGTTTATATTGATTTGGAAGTTATATTTATACTACAGTAATTAGGTTACTTATATAACATAACCCGTTGTGCATTTTGAATTCAAAAGTATAATGAAGCGTCAGTTCGAGTGATTTTGAGGCACGAAAAATCGTATCGAGAACTTGTTTAGTGTAAAAAAATCTATTCTCGATTCAAATTTTACTCATTTTCAATCGTAAAATTCACTCGAATTGACGAATTTTATCATAATGCACTCCGGTTTAACATAATCTGATGATACTTATTAATGTTTAAGATGACAGTTTAAATTTTAATTGGTATTAGTTAATAAGCAACTATTTTTATCAAATGAGTCAAGTTGTCATTAACAATTATGGCATATTTGTTGCTTAATTAAAGTTAACTTATAAAACAATCTATATCATGAATAAAACAATAAAATTAATCACTCTCATCGTAGGAGTCGCGCTAATAGCATACGGGATTTTTACAGTTATTTCTCCTGAAGCTTCCGTTAGTATAGGTCCGTTAAATGCCGAAGTACAGGATAACAACAATGCTTATATCACAATTGGTTTAGGAGTTGTTGTTTTATTAGTTAGTTTAATTGCTGGAAAAAAAGCATAAAACGATGCTAAAAAAACTTCCCTTATTCTTCGTCCTATTCTTTTTTGTTGCTTCTCCTTTTATTGAAGCGCAAGAAAAATCAACAAATCAGATTAAAAATCTTATAAAAGAATACAAACAAGATCGTCGTGGTCCGTATAGCGGTATCAAATGGTTTTGTAAAGATGGTAGCCAACGAGAAGCCAGAGATCCGTGTCCTGACAATATTGGCGGCGGAATTCAGCATGCTAGTTTTAAAAGCAGCGTTGTCGATTTAAGAAAAACCAACCATTTGTTTTTCGGTGAAATTTTAGCATCTTTAAGTTCGTATGATTTTATAGATAAAAAAAATAATTTTAGCCGTTTAAAGCAATATCAAATTGGTAAATACCTTTCAAGCGTTGATGACGGTTGGGTTTTGAGACGCGCACAATATTACCGAGGCGCTTTTCAAAGTGAAGATGAAGAAGCTTGGGGAAAAGACTTTTTTGAAACGTTATTAAGAAATGACGATCTTATACTTAGTAATTATTTCTTATTCCGTCAGGCTTTAAAAGATATTCCACACAATGGCGATAGTAATCTTGCGCAAGATATGCGGAGTGAATCTAAATTAATTGCTGAAGATATTTCATCTTTTATGGATGTGAGAATTAAAATTCACGGACAACCAGATGTTACTGATATTGCATTGGTAGAAAGCTATGTAAAGAAGAATGACGCAAAACTTTCCGTTGCACAGAAAAAAGAATTTTCAAAATTATTAGTGACTATGCGTGAATATTACGCGCCTATAAATTTTGAAAAACTTTCAAGCGATGTAAATTTAATTTCAGAAAAAAATACTACTACAGAATTAATAGCTGATTTTTTAAAAACGTATCGCACAGAAACTTCTCCTAAAGTATTAGTTACAGAAGTTTCTAGATTGTTGTATGAAATCCGTTTAGGTGTTAATACTTTTAAAAGCAGCAAAGATCGATTGAAATTACTTGATATTTCCAATCAATTGGAACACACACTTTTAAAAGAAGTTCAAAATTGGCAAGTAGTAACGCTTGAAGATAATTTAGACAAAATAAGCGCATTAGCGTGTGCTTCCGCAGGTACAGGACTTATTGAAACTTGGGAATATAACGCTATTGATACGCAACTAAACGAAGCAATGTCAACACGTGATTTAAGTATTGAAACCTTAAATACCATCTTAACTCACAGTCGAAGTATTGTAGAATGGAGTACATCTATGGTGAAAGCAAATTACCAAGCAGATGTTGATAAATATACTGCGTTTGAACCGATGACCTATAGTTTTATAGACGATAGAGTTCGGAGTAGCGTTGCGTTAAACTTGGGTGAAACCGTAAGTAACTTAGGTGTTTTTGTTTCGAAAGTATCAAAAATAAATAATCAAGTGATGAACATTGAAAGTCAGACAGCAATTAGAGGATTAAATCCTGGATATGCATTTGGCGAATTGGTGGTTGTTGATGGAAATCCTGATGATGTTGAAGTAAATACAAATAAAATATACATTTTTGAGAAACCACCGCACGATTTAAAACCTGTGGCAGGAATTATGACGGTTTCCGAAGGGAATTTAGTGTCGCACGTACAATTGTTGGCGCGTAACTTAGGAATTCCTAATGCAGTTTTATCGTATGACAATTTAAAAGCATTAAAAAAATACAACGGCAAAAAAGTGTTTTACGCAGTTTCTAACAAAGGAAATGTAGTTTTGAAAGCTGAAGATGAAATGTCTGCCAATGAAACTGCGCTTTTTAGCAAGAAAGAACGTAGTAAGAACGTTATTGAAGTTCCTATTAAGGATATTCGCTTAGATGTTTCTAAAGTGATAAATATGCGTGATGTGAATGCTTCTGATTCTGGAAAACTTTGTGGACCAAAAGCAGCCAATCTTGGAGAATTGAAACATTTATTTCCAGATCAAGTTGTGGAAGGATTAATTATTCCGTTTGGTGTATTCAAATCGCACATGAATTTAATGATGCCTGGCGAAAACATAAGTTATTGGACATATTTGAATAACACATTCGCGAAAGCGGATTCAATGAGAGCGCAAAATGAATCAGAAGAAGTTATTGAAGCGTTTCAGTTAGCCAATTTGAAAAAATTGCACGATGCTATTATAAAAATTCCTTTAGACGCAACCTTTAAAAATGACTTGTATACGAGTTTTAAATCCGCTTTTGGAAATTCGATAGGAAATGTTCCTGTGTTTTTACGAAGTGACACCAATATGGAAGATTTGAAAGAGTTTACTGGAGCTGGTTTAAATTTGACACTTTTCAATATTAAAAACGAAGACGAAATCGTAAAAGGAATCAAGCGCGTTTGGGCTTCTGCGTATACAGAACGTAGTTTTAAATGGAGACAGAAATATTTATCAAATCCTGAGAATGTTTTTCCTTCTATTTTAATTATTCCAAGTGTAGATGTTGATTATTCTGGTGTAATGATTACCAAAGGAATCAACTCCGGAAATGATGATGATTTAACCGTTGCTTTTAGTCGTGGTGCTGGTGGAGCTGTTGATGGACAATCTGCGGAAACGCGTTTAATCACGGAAAAAGGCAATACATTACTAGCTCCTGCAAGACAAGCAGATTATATTAGATTGCCCGATTATGGTGGCACAAAAGGGTATTTTACCACTTTTGAATCTCCTATTTTGAATGAAAAAAATATAGAAGATATTCGAAAAATCGCTAAAAAAGTAAGAGCAAAAATGACCGAACATACAGCATCTAGCAATCAAGCATATGATGTAGAGTTTGGATTTAAAGATGATAAATTATGGTTGTTTCAAATACGTCCATTTGTAGAGAATAAGAAAGCAAAAAGTTCTGAGTATTTATTATCTATCACACCAAAAATAGACGCTGACAAAATGGTATCTATTACAACACCTTTGTAATTATGAAAAAACTACTTTATATATCAATAGGACTTTGTATCCTGGTATCGTTTGGCTTTATCTCCTATCCTATTGACGGTTATGACCGCACAGGAATTAAGCGTTTGTACCAAATACGACAAATGCAGTTAGACAGTGTTAAATACACGCGAATTCCGGCTGGAGCCTATAAAAAATTAGATGAAATAAAACTCAATCTAGCAAGTAGATTGGAAGATAGCATCAATGATTTATTAGTTGATGATGACGAATTTATGCGCGAAGTGAAACGTTTGATTCCAAGTGGCGCATATTCTGTAGCTGTGATGGATATGACAGATCCAAAGAAATTGAGATATGCTTCACACAGAGAAAATGTAGGCTATCAGCCAGGAAGCGTTGGAAAAATTGCAGTTTTGAATGCTGTTTTTACACAGATGGCAAAAATTTGTCCTGATTCTTTTGAAGAACGCATTGCTTATTTAAAAGGCATTCGTGTTTCTTCTCGCTATTGGGGAACTGGAGATCATCATACAGTGCCAATTTATGATATAGAAAACGATAAGTTAACTAAAAGACAAGTACGATCAGATGATACGTTTTCTTTGTTTGAATGGTTAGATCATATGGTTTCTGTAAGTAATAATGGTGCTGCAAGTGTTTTGTATAGAGAAGCAATGTTAATGGCTGCTTTTGAGGAAAATTATGTGAATTTATCTGAAGAAGATGCTGAACGTTATTTTAAAGAAACTCCTAGAGATTCACTAACAAATTTAGCTAATACAGTAGTAAATCAGCCATTGCTTGATTTAGGAATTACAGAAGACGATTGGCGTTTGGGCGGAATGTTTACAAGACCTGCTGGAAAATATGTTGGTAGAAAAGGTGGAAGTATTGGAACTCCAAGAGGTTTAATGAAGTTTTTAGTAAAACTAGAACAAGGAAAAGTTATTGATAAGGAATCAAGCTTGGAAATGAAACGTTTGTTATATCTTACTGATAGACGCATTCGCTATGCGAGATCACCGAAATTAGATAGCGCAGCTGTGTATTTTAAGTCGGGAAGTTTTTATAAATGTGATCGTGTGAAAGATCCGAATTGCCGCAGTTATGCTGGAAATGTATATAATTATATGAATTCTGTGATTATTGTAGAACATCCTAATGGAATTAAATATATTGTTTGTTTGATGAGTAATGTATTGAATAAAAATTCCGCTGGCGCACACATGTATTTGGCGAGTAAGATTGACAATTTGATCACAAAAAACAACGACGATAACGAAGTTCTCAACGAAAATTATAAAGATCCAGAAGATCAAGGCGATGGAAATTAATTTTTCTGTTTGATTTTGATTCGATATAAAAAATGTCATTCTCACGAAATTGGGAATGACATTTTTTTTGGTTGAAAATTAAAGTTTTGTTTACTTAATATTATCTAGTTGACGTTGTTAGAAATCGTCTTTGTTTTCATTACTTGAATAATTGATAATACATGTAAAAACACAGCAACTGGCATTAAAAATCCCGCAATTAAAACATATGGATACGTAAAAGATTTTAGCGGTATTAATGGAATTTCACTTCCGAAGATTTCTGGTTGATATACGGAAGCAACAAATAAGAATATTACACTTGCTAAAACAGCTAAACCAACATAGTTCCATACAATAATCGCTTTTCTTGAAATTACGTTCTTAGTATATACCAAAAATGCCATTATTGGCGCAGTAACAGCAAAAATCATGTCAAAATTATATCCTTCAATAGTAACTTCATAATTGAAAATTCCTTTTGCGAGCGCGAAAACAAATAATATTTCTACTAAAATTCTGAAGCTTTGAAAGTAAACGATCCAGTGTTCTGGAATACTTTTAATCCATTTTTTATTTCTATGTACTCCTAGAAAAACTCCTGTGAATATAAAAGATGGTAGAATAAAAATGATTGCAAAACGAGGCGGAAACTCATACGATTTTAGGAAATCTGTTGAAGAAACCAGTAAAATAAACAATTGCCAACTAACAATTCCGGCGACTAGATAAATTTTATCTTTTTTTGGGTTGGAACTTGCTGTATTTATTGCTTTGAACCCAATAATGAGCAAGAATAAAAGTGTACATATTGTAAGTGCAATAAATGCTAATTTAAGTACCATTTGCTATTTTTTAGGTTGTAATTTGTTAGTATGTGAAATGTTGCGGGTTTACGTGTTAGGTTTTTATTTTCAGAATATCCATTTTATAACTGTCACTACTCCAATTATTGAACAAATTACCAAAAAAATAAAAAATCCGATGATTGGAAAAGCAGTCAATTTATCTTTGAACGTCATTTTTGAATTCCCATTTTTCCGTTTTTGTCTATTAGGTTTAAGTTTAAATTCTGGAATATAATCAGCTTTCTTTTTACTATCAGATTCTAATTCCGACATTTTTTTTTGAGCAAATTCATTTAGTTTGGATTTGTCTCCTCGAAAAGTAATTTCTTGCAAAATTTGATAACCTGAATAATTTACAGATTTTTCATAAATTTCAACACATTGCTTCATTCGTTCATCAGTTGGTTCAGTCAAAATCCAATATTTCCCTGCTGCATCTAAAAATCCGCTATCATAATATAATTCAGCAAGTTTATTCCACAATTGAGTTTCATTTGGGTTTTCCTGAATTAGATTCCTCAATCTGTCAGAAGCTTTAAATTTAAGTCCGTTTTCAATTTCAGAATCTATTTTCTCTAACTTTTCTTTTAAACTCACGATGCTTATTTTAAATGCACTACAACCTGTACGTGTATGATTTGTGCGACTTAGAATCCACAGGATTTTCAGTTCTTTAAATATATAAATTTAAATTGAAGCAAAGCATTAATGATACACGTTCTTGGTAAATCATTTCTATTTTTTCAATTTTACCATACTTGGAATTATATATTCATTCATTATTTCGTCAGTATAGTTGTGAGAATTTCTATTGTTGTAATTAGTCGCTGTAATCACAACTGTTATATTCAATTCAGGACACGCTAGCATCTTATTTCCTCCATTTCCAGACATGTAATATGTTTTGTATTTTTTCTCTTTCCCAAAACTTTTTAGCCAAAGGAAATATCCATAATCAACACCTTCATAGGCGTTTACTTTCGGAGTTGTCGCTTTTTCAATCCAAGCGGATGAAATGATTTGTTCATCATTCCATTTTCCTTTGTTTAAACATAATTGAATGAGTTTTAGAAAATCGCGACTTCTGTACTCGCTTCCTCCTGCTGTATTTAGAATTCCTTTTGGCGAATAGTTGAGTGTATAATCCTTAATTTCTAACGGTTCAAAAAGATTCTTTTTAGTAAATTCGACTAAATCACTTTTGATCGCAATTTGAAGAATTTCTGCCACAGCAGCAGCTTTCGCAGAAGCGTACGCAAACCTTCTTCCGTAAGGTGCATCTGCTGGTTTTAGCCCAAAAGGATAGGAACGCACAGGAAGATCTACCAAAAATTGTGTCCAATCTTCAATGAAATACATACGCTCTTCATGTCCGCGCGAATGCCAATTGCTGTCATCACATTCTAAAACTGAAGTCATCGTTAGTAAATCTTCAATAGTGATGTTTTCTTTACGCTTATCAGGATTTTTAACAGGTAAAGTATGTTGTAAATACTTGAATATTTTATCTTTTTCAGAAGTTACAAATCCTTTGTCAATGGCAATTCCTGTTAGAAAAGTAGCCATCGTTTTGGTTGCAGAACGCGTGTTGTGTTTTGAGTTCACATTTGAACCATTATAGTAGTTCTCATAGACTAGTTTTCCATCTTTAGCAATTAGAATGCTTGTAATCTTTTCATATTTTCCCGAATCAACGATGCTATCCATTTTTACTAATAAAGGATCTGTGTTTTTATTTGCATTAGAAAAATCAAGTTGCGCGAATAACTGCGTGGAAGCAATTAAAAAGATAAATAATAGGAATTTGAATTTCATGTGTTTGGTGGTTTTTAAATTATTAATTGGTCAAATGTATGTATCGATTTTTACTTAAAATAGAATGAAATTAACATCTATTTTTTATTTCTGAATTGACTTGGCGTCATTCCAATATATATTCTAAATACTCTTATAAAGTGACTTTGATCCGAAAATCCGGAAGCATACGCAATTTCGGTTAATGATAATTTTGAGTTTAGTAAGTGTGTGATCGCTACTTTTATTTTTTGTTGCCGTGTGTAATCTCCAAGTGTAGTTTTTAAATATTTTGGTATTGCTCTTGATATATGTGCAGGATGAATTCCTAAGACATTGGATAGATATTTTAATGAAAGTGTTGTATGGTTTTGATGCAGAATATCGCGCAATGTATTCATCCACAGTGGTTCACCTGCACTTTTGATTATTTTTTCAGATGCTATACTTTCACACAATTGAAACAATAATACTTCAATTGAAACATTGGAATAGAGATCTTGACATTTGAATTCGAAGTATATTTTGGCTAATAAATGGTGCGATTTCGGATTTTCTATGAGCTGACTTCCTTCCCAAAGTGCAACATCTAATTGTTTTTGTTTAAACCAAGTCCGTTCGAATTCAATATGAAAACCTCTGGAATCTGAAGAATGTTTTTCGTTAAAATGAGGCTCATCCCAATTATGGAGTAGTAAATGGCCTGTACTACAATTGGTTTTTTGTTTTTTATTTATATCGACTAAATTCCCACCTAAAACATACATTAAGTATGGATTTTCGTGGTAATGCCATGCTGTTTTGGATGCGGAATAATCATATTCCGAAAGAATAATGCCATTAATTTCCTGCTCAAAATTCATGGAACCGTAGTATTCTCCTTTGGATAGTATTTTCATCAAAAGTATTAATTAAATAAAAATCAATACTTTAAAGACAAGGCCTTTTTTAAATTGTTACACTTAAATGAAAATACTTGAAGAAATTAGACTTAATCTACAATTTTCGGCCATTTGAAAGCTTGCCAAATTATAATACTCAGCACAACCAATTCAACAACTTGATAAAATGCAAAAAAATGTTGCCATTCAGAACTAATTGAATCAAAAAATATCATGATTGACAGTAATGCCCAAATAATTCCCATGATGATATTTAGGATTCTATTAATTTTTGGTTTTAAAAAGATTGACAGCATTATCATTAAAGCAGGAATCATGATAATCACCGAAGATATTAGTAATAATCCGGGTGTTAAAGGTCCATTTGGTGTTTGCATACTTTCTACCATTTCTCTGTGTGAAGGTGTCATTGTTTGAAAATAATCTGCATAGATGTAAAGAAACATCAATGCTGTCCAGAGTGAAGCTAGTTTTATTTTGATATCGATTTTTGAGTCAACAAGCATGAATTTATAGTTTTAGGTCAGATTTTGAGAATAATCTTATGAAGCTACTTGTTTTTTAATTCAAATCAAAAGAGATTGCTTGTTATTTGTTTGATGAAAGATGCGAGATGTGAGATCGTTTACTTCGACTTCGCTCAGCACAAGCCGCTTTTAGAATCCAGCATTAAGACTTATTGATAACTACTTGATAATTAGGTGCATTTTTAAAACAAAACGCTAGTTACTCAAATGCTTCAACGTTTGTGTAGCGGCATATTTTACTTCCATACTTTTATGCTTTTTCAACGTCTTAACAATAGGAATATAACGTTTGTCATTGAGTTCTATAATTAATTGTAAAACGTTTAATTTTATGCGCTTGCCTCTACTTTTTATTAATAATGTTAGACAGGTTTTTTCGTCTGAAATTTTAGGTTTTATGAGTGTATTTAATGACGAATCATCTTCTAATACGTAGTGTTCTAATAAAGGAATTAATTTAAATTTTAATTGACTTTTTAATAAGTTGTCTAAAAATTCTAACGCGTTTATTCGTGTGTCTTTTACATCACTTAGTAAACCTGAATAGGTTATTTTGATGTCATTTTCGTTGTAAATGATTGCCAATAGTTTGAAAATTGTTCTGAGACTAATATCCAACTGTTCTTCTAAAACTTCCACAACGTTTCGCCTTGCTTGTGTTAATTCTGCTATTTCAATTGTTTTATTAGCCATTTCAGTATCTGATGCTATAATTTCACTTAATAAATGCCTTGCGACCAACGCTTGTTTGTAATGTTTGGCTTCTTTTAGTATTAAATTTCTTAACAAACGCGTATTGAAGATTAATTTTGCTTGTTTGTTGTTTAATTTCAATAGTGAACGAGACGCTTCTAATCGAATTATAAAATCACGACTTTTCATTAAACCCATTAATACATGTACTGCATTTTGTGTTTTGAACGATTCTACAATTTTTGGGACAAAACGTTTATTTTTTTCATTTAATAATTCTGATTTTTCTAAATTTAGAATTGTAGTGGTAATTCCTGAACCATAATTTCGCAACGCTTTGATAGCTTTTTTTCGGTATTCTTTTTCTAAAAGACATTCAAATAGTCCTTCAATAAATCGTTCTCCTTTTGTAATTCCAGCGGCTTTTATAGCATGAAATTTTATATGGCTATTGTAACTTTTTAGATATTTTTCAATAAAGTAATGATGTTCAGGCAATTCTGCGTGTGCAATTGTTATTAATAAATCGGCAACTGCTGCTTCTCGTGTGTCCACTTCTGAACCATTTATAGCATTTATTTTTTCTGTGATTCTATTGTTTAATTCAAATTTTGACGCCAATTCTTTGTTGCTTGCTGTTTCTTTAGCCAAACACAATAATGCAGCATTGGCTATATAATCATTTTCATGATTTAGATAGGTTTCAAAGAATTGCGTTTCTGATGCCGAATGATACAATACATAATCTAATGCAGCAAAAACCAGATCATCATCTTCTGTATGAATTAACTTTTTAACGTTTTCTATTTCAGTTGCTCCATCGTACGTGTATAATAGTTTGATAGCTTCCGTTTTAATCTTGTTTGAAGGATGATTGAGCAATTTTACAATGCTATTTTTTAACGATTTTACTTTGTAATTACTCAGTCTGTCTAATAAAGTTACTATTGCAACCTCATCATTTCCGTTTAGAACACGACGCGCGGCAGTTAAGGTAGTTTCTGGCTTTCGCTCTTCATTCAGATTGTCATTGTTTTTGAGAATCGTGCTTTCAATGTTTTTTCTGAAGGAATTGTAATAGGCTTCTCGAAGTTTGTAGATGAGAAGAATCCAAATAAAAACAAAGAATAAGACAATAATGGTAATGTACGAAGTATCGAAATCTAGTTTTCTGATTAAAAAGATGAGCATGAAACCCGATAATCCGGTCGCAATACTATCAACCACAACATCAATGTATGATTTTGCTTGATTTTTTATGTTGAGCGGAATTGGCATGATAGACAATTCAAAAGCTGCTTTGTTTACAGATTGTTTGAAACTTCCGTCGATTCCTTTTATTAATACTAAAACCCATAATTCCGGAAACGTTAAGAATAGTAAACAACCAAGCGCAATTCCTAATGGTAAGATGAGTAATGTGCTAGAAACACCAAGTTTGCTCAACACACGATTGGTAAAAAAGAGCTGTAATATTAGTGCCAATACATTGAATGAGGAGAACCAAAAGCCAAAAAAGGCTGCTAATTCTTCTGGATCATTTATGGCTTTATTTGCAAAGTCGCTAAACTGAAAATCGACTAATTTGGCAACAATGACACTTATTCCTGTAATAAGTGCTAAATATGTTAAGTGTTTCGATTTTGAAATGATTCTTAGAGAAGTTTCTTCAGTGTTTGTTTCATGAAATTTACGTTGATTCCGAACGTATGTGTTCATTACTTTTAAACGTAATTTCCACACTTTTTGAAGAATCGGAATGCAACATAGTATTAATATTGCGGCTATAAGTACGACTGTTTTGTTCCCAAAGGAAGAAACGACTAAACTCGTTAAATATCCTCCGAAAACTCCTCCAGCTATTGCTCCTGCTCCAATGAACCCGAATAATCGTTTGGCTTCTCTGGAGTTATATACCATATTTGCCAAAATCCAAAATTGCGATGTCGCCACAACTGCAAATAATGAAACTCCTAAATAATATAGATATAAAACCCAATTATTAATCATTTTGAAATGCAATAAAGCACTTAAAACTAAAAATCCAAGACTGAAAAATACTAACGAAGAAACCGTCACTTTTATGAGTGAAAATCTTCGGATAGCTTTGTTGTAAAAGTAAGAGGTAATAACTGCTGTGAGCGCGACTAATAAATATCCGTATGGTAAATGTTCAGCGCCTAGTTTAGATAAGAATATTGCATTTACAGTAGGTTTTACAATGAGTAAAACCGTTATAATCAAGAAGATATATAATTGCATTAAAAAAGAGATGTATATTTCGCCATCTCTTAGTCCAAATGTTTTATTTAAAAAGCCTTTAAGCATTAATTTTTTTGTTTTTTCCTTTTCTGTTCCCTCTTTTCTTTATTCATTTTTTTTTTAGTAAGCCTATCCGTCTTTCGCAATAAAACATCTAAAGGTTTTACTAATTTTCTCATGATTTGTTCTCCTGCTCCATCTTCAATCAGAGCCACAATAATATATCGGCGATCCGGTCCCCAAACCATTGCAGAATCTGAATGATAGTTTTTCCATGAACCCGATTTTCTATATACCGTTGCTTTTGGTGCAATATCATCGAGTACATTTACAAATTTGTGATGTAATGCTGGATCTTTCATGATGTCTAACATTTCTTTAGATCGTTCTGGAGAAACCAAATTTCCTAAAGCCAATTGGTAGTAAAAACTACATACTTGTCTTGTGGTTGCTGCATGACTTAATCCTTTCATCGGATCTGGATTTCTCTTTCCTCCTGCTGCATATCGTTTTCCTACCCAAAGTCCGCCACCAGCTTCTTCATCGTACAACATGTTTTGTGGTGAACGTAAGACTGATTCTATTTTTGCATATCCTACGCGGTCTATCATTCGTGTGGACGCCTGATTGTTAGATTTACTAATCATTAATCGCATGTCTTTCCGAACTTCTTTTGTGTCTTCCAATTCGCCATTATCAATCGCGTCCATTGCAGCTAATAGAATCGCAATTTTTGGTAAACTCGCAGCATACATCATTTCATCGTCATTAATACCTGCGTATTTTATGTTTTTTAAGTCACTTAAATCAACAATACCAATAGATAATCTTTTGTTTCTGACTAAAGATTTCCATTTCGGATTGCTGTTTACTTGTGATTCTAATAATATTTGAAGTACATCGTCTTTCAACTCGCCAATAGGCTCTATTTCTCCAATAGATCTAATTGGTAGTTTTTGTTCCTGTGAGAAAGCGATAAAGCTTATCAATACGAACATCATTGTAAAAATTTTAGTGGCTTTGTAGTGCATAAATTTGTTGTATGGTTTCATACTATATTATAGTGCAATTAATATACCACAATGTACTAAACTAAAAGAAATTATCGTGAAATATTTAAATAAATAATGTCACTAAAAAATTAGTACTTTTTAGTGACATTTTTGGCTTTAAATATAAAGTCTATTGTGTTATTAGGCAGTCATTCGTAACCCTACTTTACTATCTTGATATTCTTTTGGGCTACACTTGTATTTTTCTTTGAATATTTTTGAAAAGTAACTTCTGCTACTAAAGCCAATTGTGTACACTATTTGTGAGATGTTTAAATCTGATGTGTTTATTAATTTTTCTGCCAATTCTACACGTACATTTTTTATAAAATTAGAAACTGTTCTTCCAAAAAGTGCTTTGAAGCCTTCTTGCAATTTTGCTGGAGTTAAACCTGTTTTTTCACTTAAGTAATTTAAGTCAAATTGGTAATCTGGATAATTCTTAATAAACTCACTAATTTCTTTGATGCTTTCCATTTCTGCTTTGCTTAAAGAAAAAGTGTTTTCGGCTTTGTTTTCAGCGTCTTTAAAGTATTGATTTACAATCATTGACAACGATACTTGCAACATTCCCTTTTTGAGTAATACATCCGCTATGTTGTTGTTTGAAGCTGCTTCAATTTGATTTAATCTTTCTTGTATTTTTAAGTTGTAAGAACTCGTATACGCAAACTTCCCTTTTACTTGCTTGGATTGAAACAATTGCATTAGTTGACTTGTAAATCCGTCAGTAGCTTTTGTAATTGGCTTGCTTGCCAAAAAGCTAATCATCGTGAATTTTTGATATTCATTCTTTTTGAAGTAAAAATGATTTGCTTTTGCTAATGAGTTCGAAAATATGGCGATTTGCATTTCTGAGAAACGTAATTTTTTTCCTGTTTCTCCAAAGCTATGAATTAATTCTCCTTCTGAACAATATAAGTAATTAAGTGATTGTTCATTATTTTTTTGATCAAACACAAGAACTGTGTCTTCCTCAAATTTTACATCATATGTAATGTATGATATGTTGTGATTAAAATTAAAACCTGTTATATTTCCTGAACCAGTTGAATTATTAAATTCTAAAAGTCTTTCTGTTTCAGTTTGTGCTAACGTACCTTGACATTCTCTTTCTAAACTGTTAAATGTTGATTCAATATTACTGATGTTGATTTGTATAGTTTTCATGTTTGATAGGTTATAGGTTAATTATTCGTTTTACCCTTATTTCTAAGTACATTACAAAGATGCGAATAAGTAGTCCTTTTCGTGTTACACAATTTTTCAAACCTGTTACATAATTTTGGAATAACGTTAAACAAAAAAGCCATTTGACAAAATCAAATGGCTTTAAATCAGTATTTTAATAAAAACGTCTATTCGTTATCTTCTTTAATTTTGATCTTCGTTTCTCCGTCATCCTTTTTAATTTTCACGGATTTATCTTCAGTTTCCATCTTTATTTTCGTTCCGTCTTCATTCACTTTAATTTCTGCTCCGTCAGCTTTCATTTCTTCTACTAGTTTCTCTTCTTTTGTTTTTTCTTCACAAGAAGTAAACATTGAAAGTGTAAATAAAGATGCTACGGCAAATACGATTAATTTTTTCATACTGTTAGATTTTATTTATTGTTAGTTATTATTTTGTTTGATACTAATTTAGTTGCTCCAATTTGTACAAGATATCCCATGATTGATTTTAAAAAGGAATTTGACTTCCCAATTAATATTCGTTTCGTAAGATAACCTCCAGCTAGGCTCAACAAAGATTTTAAAACATTGTCTTTTATCTCCGGCTCTTCCTTTATATCGGCAAACACACGTTTTATAATTCTAGAAGGTCTTAATTCTTCATACGATATTGACATTTGCGATTTTAAAGCGCGAAAATGAATTGCTTTTTGAGCTTTAAGTTTGATTATTTCTTGTTCTAATTCCTGATTACTACTTATTTTCTTCATCATCTTCAGTGATATTAGGGATTAGAATGTCTTCTTTTTTTGCTCTCATCAATTTTGAGATGACAAGATTTGTAATTGGTTTGCTGATGAGTCTTCCATTAAAAATGTACAGCAATGTGCCTAACACTAAATAAAACGAAGAAACTATTAAGAAACCCAGGTAATTTGCTTGCAACAATTCACCTATATAAAGGCTGATACCTATATTAATAAATAATATAAATACTACTACAATAGAGCCTAAAGCTAGCCAAGACACGATAGATGATACAATATCTGCCGTTTTGTCTATGGCATTTAGCTTGTACAACGCAATACTTGTTTCTGTATATGCCTTTGCTTTGTCATAAATTGCCTCTATGTGTGATGCAGTAGATTCCATATATTATTTTAATTGTTTGATTATAGCTCTTCTTTTAACTCTTCTTTAGCGTCTTTAGCTATTCTTGCTGCTGTATTAATCTTTTCTTTTCCTTTGTTAATCAATTCTTTCCCATCTTCTTTAAGTGAATTGAATTTCTGAGAAACTTCACTCATTACTTTGTCAACGCTATCTTTTGCTGAATTCGCTAAATCTTTCGTTCCGTCAGCAATTTCTTTTCTAGTTTCTGAACCTTTTTTTGGTGCAAATAAAATTCCTAATGCTGCTCCAATTGCTACACTTCCTAGTACGATTACTGTATTGTTAATTTTCATGTCTTTTTTGTTTTTTTGAATTAATATTTATATTTGATTTTCAATCCTTTTGAGTGGATTAAACTCCTTTTCCTCCAATTAGTCTTAATAAAACTGCGATTACTGCAATTACTAATAAAATGTGGATTAATCCTCCTGAACTGTATACGAAGAATCCTAATGCCCATCCTATAACTAATATTACTGCGATAATGTATAATAAACCTCTCATTTTTTTTGGTTTTAATTGTTAGTATAAGTAGCTTCTTTAGCTGTTTGTATTTAAAATTTCTAATGTTTTTTCTGTTTTGTTGAGACTTTTCTTTAAGGTGTTATTTGCAAATTGTGCCATTTCCTTAAATTCTGAATTATCTGTGGTGTCTGATAGTTTGTCTAAAAAATTCTGTTGGTTGTATATTTTAGTACTTAATAGTTTTAGATGATCTTCTAAACCTTCAGAATCCTTAAGTGTCATAATTTCCTCATATTTCAACGTTGAATATCTTGGTATGGATATTACATTCTCTGAAGCCAATTCATTATATTTTGCAAGAATCGTTAGTTGTTCGTTTTTTATTTCTTCTACTAAATTTTTAACATTCTCATCAACTTTTTCATCTTCAATAATCGTACACAGCTTTATAACGTCTAAATTATTTTTTGATGCCATTACTAATAATTTAGCTTCATTTTTTTGTATTGAAATAGCTTCGTTTGATTCGGCTGTTCTTATTGTTTCTGCTTTATCGCTTCTAACAAAGTATTCACAAGAATTAAAGTTCATAACTATAAACGTTACTATTGCTAAACCTGTTATTTTTTGTATGTATGTGTTTGACTTCATTAATTTATCATTTTTTCTTCTGTACAAAGATGCAACCTATTTGAACCTTTGCTGTTACATCATTTGTGGTGTTTGTTACAGAATTTACAGTTAGTGTTCTATACTTGTGTAAATTCTCTGTTTTCATTATTAAATGATTACTGTACAAAAGTAATATGAAGACCTACTTTCCATGTTACACGATTTTCATATATCGTTATAGGATTTCTACTTTTGGAAATTTGAAGTCAGAAAAAGGCATACATCAAAGAGTTTTTACTAATTAGAGAAGCTAATCCTTATAATGATTCTACCAAAATCAAAACTAAATTTGTATTAAAAAGCTTTGTTAAAAAATATGTTTTTCACTCAACCTTGTTTATCTTTGTTGTTCTACCTTTATTGTTTAACTTATATTAATTAGCTGATTATTCTTTTATATTTAAAATCATTTATTAAAACAATACTATTCTTGTTGCTTTGCAGTACCGCTGCTTTGGCTCAAGATAATCATACAGGGAAATTTTTAAGATATATTGATTCTGCTGACAAGCATTTAGAAAACTCACCCAAAACGGCTACGTTATACTTAGACTCCATTCCTAAGCCTATAGATAAAAAAATTAAAGGGCATCTTTCCTGTTATTATCAATTAAGAGCATTGATTAGTGATAGAGATGAAGAACGAATTTTACAGTATCAAAATCATCTTCTAACGCTTAAGTATGCAAAATTAGAAAAGAATTATGAAGCCGCAGGAATTGCATCTCTTAAGTTATATTACAACACTTCTATAATTAAAAGAGATTCCCTTAAAGCGAATGCTTACCTAGAAGATGCTCAAAAATACTTTGAACTTGATAATAATTTGGCAGGTTTAGCCGATGTTTCTCAAATGTATGCCCACAAAGCAAGTGATAACAGGAATTATACAAAGAGTAATAACATATTACTTGACAATTTAAGCAATTATAAAAATATTAAAGATGATGTGTACTATTATATGTATGCTTTATTTATGCTCACTACCAATTACCTTTACTTAGATGATCTTACGAACGCTGAAAAGTATTTCAACGAATTTCAGGCTTTAGAAGGTACTCCAAATTTGTATCCGTATTTATATAAATCACATCAGGTTACTTTATATTCAAGAGTAGGTAGCTATTATGTAAGAAATGGAGATATAGAAGCTACACAACGTTATTTATCCAAATTGGATACAATGAAAAGTGCTATGGATGAAGTAGATGAGCGGAAGTACTACAATCTTTACATTGATTATTATAGTTTAATTAATAATGAAAATACAAAAAATAATTATATAGATTCATTGCGAATTTTTGAAGAAAAACAAGTTGCTAAAAATCTTGAAGCTACTGTTAAAGTGAATGAAGTATTGCTAGATTCTGAATTAGCATTACAAGGTGAACTAAAAGGAAAAAAAGTAATTAAAACTTGGATGATTATTTTACTAATAGCATTGCTTATAGTGGGAGGTTTTTTCATTAAAAGAATTAAGAAATCAAGGAAACTAACTGAAGAGTTAGAAAAAAATACAGATGAATACGACTACTTAAAAACCAATCATGATAAACTAAAGGTAAAAGTAGAAGGAATGAAGGATTATATAGATGTGGTAAAAAAGCAAATAAAAACGATATCTGTACTAAATAATGTTTCTGAGCAAAGAGAAAAAATAAAGGAATTATATAAAGACTTACAGCTTACATCTTCTAATTTCTTCTACAAAAGTAAAAGCCATTTAGAATTAATTAATGAATTAAATATTGAATTCTTCAAAAAAATAAATAATGACCATCCAGAATTAGACGATTCTGAAGTTATCATTTGTTACTATCTTCACATGGGATTCAAAAACAAGGAAATTGCAATATTCGTAAATAGATCGTTAAGATCCATAGAGAACAAAAGATTTAGAATAGGGAAAAAACTCAAATTAAAAGAGAAGAATACGGACTTATTAGCGTATCTTCAATAATTGAGAACTAACTATATACTAAAAGCAATCATTATATTTTTTCCTGAATTTTCTCTTCAAAAGCCTTTAAAATTGCGGTTTGAGTATATAGTGAGTAGTACTACACTAACAATTTAGTCTACATTATATTGATATTTGTAAGAACAATTAAATTTTAACCAAAATCTTTGAAAAGGAATGAAAAAAATCTACTTACTATTAGCATTCATTTTATGCATTAATTATTCTTGGTCTCAAGAATACAGTCGAATGATAAATGCAGGAACCTATACTGTTGAACAAATTCAACAAGAAGCCGAAGCATACTTTGCCATTAGAGGAACAGGCAAAGGAACAGGCTATAAAAATTACAAGCGTTGGGAATACCACGCACAAAGAGCACTAAAAGATAATGGTGTCTTAAAACCAATATCTCATTATTACAATGAGTTGGAACGCTACAACAATGAATTAAACCAAAACAGTGAAGCTACAAATGCTGACATTGGAAGTTGGGAACAATTAGGGCCACTTTCCTTTACGACCTCTTCAAGTTCAACTGGAGCACTTGGAAGATTAAAAGCTTTAGCAGTTGAAAAAGGAAATGCTAACCATGTTATTGTTGGTTCAGAAACTGGAGGTGTATGGAAAAGCTTAGACGCTGGAACAACTTGGACTCCGTTAACAGATAATTTGTCTAACATTTTAGTGGAATCTTTAACAATAAATCCTTTAAATCCATCTATCTATTTTTGGGGATCAAGAAATGGTGTCATTTTTAAGTCTACAGATGCAGGAGCTACTTGGAATATATTAGCAACTGTAGGTAATGGTTTGGTAAATAAGATTATGGTAGATCCATCCAACCAACAAAAAATGTACTGTAGTGTAGAAAACTCAGGTATTTATAAATCTACAAATGGAGGTACAACTTGGACAGCAATTGGTGGTGGTTTAATTAGAGGATATGACATAGAATTTAAACCAGGAGATCCAAATACAGTATATGCATCTGGAGATAAATTTTTACGTTCCAATGATGGAGGTGCTACATTTGTTGAAAATAGTCCTGCTATTCCTAATTGGGAATTAGAGTACATTCCTGCAGCAACCAACCCAGAAAATATTATATGGGAAATTGCTGCACGTAACTGGGATCGTTTTGGAATTACTCCTGTTTTTCCTAAAACTGGTGCCGGTTTAGGTAGATTTATTTCGAACAATGGTGGTAGTTCGTATGCGCACGGAAATAAAACTAAATTTATTTCTGTTGCTATGGACATCACATCTGGTACAACTCCAGAATTGAAATTTTCACATGCACAACCAGAGTTTTTTGGAGATGTAGACAGGTTAAAAGTATTTTACAGAATATCACCAACTGATCCGTGGGTAGAATTAGCAAGTTATCAAACAAATGTTCAAGCATGGGCAGATGTAACACTTGCGTTGCCAAACCCTTCAGCAACCTACCAAATTGCTTTTGAAGGAGAAACAAGTGGTGGAGGAAATGTGTTATTAGATGATATTAGTGTCGTAACCTCTTTAGGTACAATACTAACCGAAGGTTTTGAAGGTTCGTCGTCAAATGTATTCGGAACAGGTGCAAAAATGATTGCTGTAAGTGAAATCAATCCTTCAATAGTTTATGTAGTTGAATCAAGCTCTCCAAGTACGCAATCTGCATTTTTTGGTGCATTTTATAAATCTACAGATGCTGGTGTAAACTTAAATAAACAATTACTTACTAAAAATTATTTTGGAGGAGAATACGACGGTAGCGGTACTGGTGGTCAAGCTCCATTTCACATGGCTATTGCTGCAAGTAATACAGACGCTAATGTAGTAATTATTGGAGGTGTTAACACTTGGAGAACTACAGACGGTGGCGTTACTTTTGATATTGCTTCACATTGGATAAAAACACAATCTACATCAAACAATAAAGGATTTTCTCATGCTGATACTTGTACATTACAAGCAATAGATGGTAAAATATATGTAGGATCTGACGGTGGATTTTTTGTTGCAGACAATCCATCAGCTGTAATGAGTGCTACATTTTACACCGACAAGTCAGCAGGTTTAGGAATTAGACAGTTTTATAAATTTGGAATCAGTCAAACAAATCCTGTAATTATAACTGGTGGTGCTCAAGACAATGGTACTAGCGGTAGAACTACTGATGGTACTTGGTACAATTGGGACGGAGGCGATGGCGCTGAAGGTTTTGTAGATAAAAATGATAGTTCTATATTATATGGTCAATCTCAAAACGGAAATATTAGTAAAACCACCGATGTCACTTCTAGTAGTGGAAAAGTTGGAATTACTGATGCACCAGGTGGTAATGGTAGTTTTATTGCTCCATTAGAACAAGATCCAACCGCTCCAAATGTTTATTACAGTGGTAAACGTAATTTGTACAGAACAGCTAATGATGGTGCTAATTGGACTGCAATCTCACAAGATTTTGGTAGCAATATCAATGAATTTAAAATAGCGCAATCGGATAATAATACGATATATGCAGCTATAAATTCAAATCAATTATTTAAAACGACAACTGGTTCTGGTACTTGGACACAACTCAACAATTTTACTGGTGGGTTTATAAACTCTATTGCTATTCACCCAACAAATCCTAACAAAGTTGCTATTGCATCTACAGGTTCAGAAAAAGTATATGTAACTATTGATGGCGGAACAACATGGACATCACACAAGTTTAACTTACCAGATTTTTCTGCCTTAGCAGTTACTTGGGACAACAACGGAAATGATGGTTTATATGTAGGAATGGATTATGGGATCTTTTACATTGACAATACCGAAAACGTTTGGAAACCATTTAGCAATAACTTACCAAATGTTAAAATTAGTGAATTGGAAATTAACTATGTAGATAACAAATTATATACAGCTACGTATGGAAGAGGCGTTTGGCGCTCAGGCAGATTTAACACAAGTACACTTGATGTGGAACAGTTTGAAGCATTAAACACGATTACACTTTTCCCTAATCCAGCTAAAAATGAAGTAAACATTACTTGGGATCAAAATGAAAACGTAACCATTAAAATCTTTAATTCCACAGGAAAATTATTACATTATGCAAAAGATGTCAGCATTAATAATTCATTAAAAATTGATACTTCTCAGTTTTCTACTGGATTATATTTTGTCAGACTCAATACAAATGAAAGTGTTGTCACCAAGAAACTTATCATACAATAACAAACAACTTTATAGAAAGTCTGAAGTAACATTTAGACTTTCTATGATTTATTAAACAAAAAAAGAAATAAAAAAGCATGAAAAAAACAATTACTTATTTAACCTTAATCTTCTCTGTGCTATCTTATGCACAATCCGTAGATTATAAAAACGCTCCAAATACACCTGGTAGCAATTATTACACAATTGTAGACCAAGTGCGTCAAGAATTATCGGCAACGAAAGAAGCTGGTACGTTAACAAAAGCGGAAGAAAAAGCGGAAAAGCAATTTGAAAGATGGGCATATGCTTGGAGAGACAGAATAAATACTGACGGAACATTTCCTAGCGGTAGAGATAGTAAAGATTACAGAACAGAAGTTTTAAATAGTTTAACGACTGCTAAAACTGCTGAAATGGCAGGTGCATGGACACAAGTTGGTCCTGTAGCAAATCCTACAATTAACGGATATACTGCATTTCCTGGAAAAGGAAGAATAAATGTGGTTGCTGAAGATCCTACAAATACACAAATTTTATATGCAGGATCTGCCGCAGGTGGTATTTGGAAAACTACCGATGGCGGAACTACTTGGGCTCCTAAATCTGATAATCTTGGTGGATTGGGTGTGACTGATATTCTTGTAGATCCAAGCAATACAAGCATTATATATATGGCAACTGGAGATGAAGATGCAAGTCATATATCTTCTATTGGTTTGTTTAAGTCAACAGATGGTGGAGATACATGGGCAGTTACTGGATTAACATTCAATTTGAGTGAGAATGAATACATCAGAGACATTGCTTTTGCTCCAGGAAGCACTACAAAAATATTTGCACTTACAAATGATGAAGTTAAATTTAGTACGGATTCAGGTGCCACTTGGACAAACTCCACAATTAATACTGGTTTTACTGAAAAATTTCAAACAATCGTTTTTGATCCAAATGATGCGACAAAAGTAGTGGTTTCTGATATTTGGAATGGATTATATGTATCAACGGATTCTGGAAGTAGTTTTACAATTCATTCTGTATTTGGAGGCGGAAACAACTCAGATGTTTTGAAATTAGTAGGAACTCCAAATGATACTGACTTCTTTTACGCAATGAGTCAAAATGGCGAATTTAGAAAATACCGATTCGCATTTGATGATACTGCAAATGATTTAATTAGTACAACAACACTTGCTGGGTACAACCCACAAGGTGGTTATAATGTATGTGTAGCTATGTCTCCAACAAATAAGAACAACATTATGGTTGGTGGCGTTAGAGGTTACAAATCTACAGATGGTGGCACAACATTTTCAGTGTTACTAAACCCTTATAACAATCCGCCAGGCGTTGGTTTTTATGTACATCCAGATCATCATCATATGTCATTTATGGCAGATGGAGTTACCGTGCTCAACGGACATGATGGTGGAGTTCATAGAGGATCATTTTCAGGAAGTCCAGTTTGGACAGATTTATCTCCAGGATTGGTAATTACACAACCTTACAATATTGCAATTTCGCAATCGATGAATGGAGATGACTTTATGATGGCAAATCAGGATAATGATGGTTTTTCTAAAGTATTAAAAGATGGAACAAGACAATGGGTTTCTGCTGTTGCAGGAGACGGAACATCCACAGGAATAGATTATAATACACCAGATACAAGATATTTAGGAGGAACTAATGGAGCTTTATACCGTACAGATGACGGATATTCTTCAAGTTATGATTCTTCTATTACACTTTTAGGTACAACTGCTGGTGCTGCATTTGTATCTCCAATGAGTGTGCATCCTGTGACTCCTACCACTATTTACGCAGCACATAGCGACGTTAAGAAATCAATTGACCAAGGAGCTAGTTTTACAGCATTAAACTCTGGGCTAACAGGTGTTAACTTTTTAGATGTAACAGCAAATAATGCTTCTACACGCATTTACGCTATTAGTGAAAGTGGAACAGCCAAACGAAGTGATGATGACGGTGCAACTTGGGCAACTGTAACACCTCCGTCAGGAGAAGTTTTTAATAGTTTTTCAGCAATGCCAAATACAACAATTGTATACGCTACCGTAAGAGGATATAACGCAGGAAATAAAGTGTATAAATCAACTGATAATGGAGTTACATGGACAAATATGAGTACTGGTTTGCCAAATATTATCATGAAAAAAATTGCAGTAAAAACAGATCTTACAAATGAAACATTATTTTTAGGAACTGAACTTGGAATTTATTGGAAAACCAACGCTACGACTACTTGGCAGCAATTTGGATTTAGTTTGCCTAATGTGATTGTATCTGATTTAAAGATAAACTATACAGATCAACTATTATACATAGGAACGTTTGGTAGAGGTATGTGGCGTAATAATGTGAGTGATGCAGTATTAGGTTTAGAAGATGTAGCCTTTACAGATTCTATTGATGTATCGGTTTTCCCGAACCCTACTTCTGAAGGACAATTTAATATTAAAGTTTCTTCAGAATTTGTAAACAAAAAACTTACGTATGCAATCTATAATTACGTTGGCGGACTTGTGAATCAAGGTTTTATTAATACTACTATCACAACGCTATCAACTAAAAATTTAGCAAGTGGTATGTATTTAATCAGAATTGGTAATGACAACAACACAATTGTTAAAAAATTAATCATTGAGTAAATTAGCACTCAAAATATACATGTTATTGTTAGTTGTTTTTTTTGGTTGTAAACCTGTTCATATTATTACTATAACCAAGCAGAAGAATGTTTCGGGAGTGCCAAATGGTACTCCCGAAACTAATATCTACATCACTTTGGAAGTGAAGAAATCAGTTTCAATTCATATTATTAGTTTGGGTTTGGATAACTTACTAAAAAATTATAGCATTTATAATTTAGACAACGGACTTATCTTAAAGCCAACAGACATATTAACTAAAGGGAACTATTATATTCAAATATCATCAAAAGAAAATAGTTTCTTTAATGACGCAAAGGAGATTTATGTAACCTATTCCCTAAATGGTAAAGTAAACATTGTAAAAAGCACTATCAAAGTCAGTGATGATTTATTAATGAAAAGTAGTAACTAAACAAATTAGTATCTTTAAACTATTGGCAGATATACTGTAAATACTGCTCCTACTCCAATTTCTCCATCTGCAAAGATGAACTATTGAATCTAATTCCAATTATTACTCAAAAAACACCTAATAATTTGTTTATATTGCACATTCGAAAAAGTGCTTTCTAGTAAATAACTTATAAGGGAAAAAGTTTATTCTTGGCGTGTTATTTTTTCAGTTTTTACGAAAAATTAATTCCTTTCACAATTCATAACTCCACTTCATGCTTATTGTATCATATTGAAAAATGATAGATGTAATATACGCAACTGCTAAACCCGTTTTCTTGTGATACTTTATTTCCCACTTTTTGATTTTCTTAGCAACTTCAATAGCTTCTTTTTCAAATTCAGATAACTCTATTTTCTCCTTTGGATTATATTCATATGGAAGATTGAATATTTTGTCAATTTTGAAAGCTGAATAATTTTTACTATTTATAACTCCTTGCAAATTTCCATTTTTATCAACATACATCTTTACTACTGCAAAAGTGTTTTTATAAATTTGTTTTTTACCTAATTCAATAATAGAATCTATCTCAGTTATTGGCTTTGGGTGTGTAAATCCATATTCATGACGATATATATAATTTCCCAACACAAAGTCATTTCCATTGTCTAATATTTTTTGTTTAGAATCATTAGTAGGATAACAATCAATGCGTCTAGAATTTGAACAAATACCATCAAAATTGAGTAACTCATCATTACCTAAATATGCATACACCAACCACTTCTGATCACTTTGTACTGACCAATCACATGAAGTCCATTCATTAGTGTATTTTGATTCTGATTTTAAGATAAAGCTCAATGTTTCAGGTGTTGCTCCGTTTTTATAATGTCTCGAAATGTCAAATGTAACTGTGTAAGTCTGAAAATTTTTTGCATAAATTTTTGAAATAACAGTTCTTTCAAAAACATATTCTGAATCATAGAACTCCAATGCAGGATTAGGCGAATCACAACTACATGCAAAGGCAACTGATGTGAATAAGAGTGTGGTTATGATAACTATATATTTCATTTTGAACGTGTTATTTTTTTTATTTTTGTACAAGTTTCATTACAATTATTCTGTCTTGTAGAATTGTAATTGTTCACAGTCCATACATAAATTATCATCTAAGGTTGCTATTTTTGGGTGTATTGCATCACTCAAACTTATCCTATAATTATTTAGTATAATTTTTCCTTTTGTATACTTGTTTGATGAATTTTTAAATTTAAGTTTTTCGGCTTTGACTAATTTTTTAATTTTATATAGAAAACAACTGTCTTTGCTAATTTCAATTGATGTAATTTTTGCGCTTTTTTTATTATGATTGGGTTTTAAAATATATGTTCCTTCAAATGCTTCTATAATATTGCCTATGTGATCATTAGTGTTTATGGTATGTATTCTATCCCAAATATATAAGTCAACTAATTCATCTTTCCCAATTAGTCTTCTATATTCTTCAATCAAAGCTGTATCAACTTTTGTTCTTTTTTCTTTACTGAGAATATGGTAAAATTTATATATTGGAGATTTCTCATAATCAGCATACAAAGAAGTAAGACTGTCTACTTTTTTCTCTAAATCTTCACATGTAGTTTTGTTTTGTTTTTGCTGACAAGCAAAGCAAAATAAAAGAATAATGAAGGTGCTAATGGTTATTTTTATTGTTTTCATTTTAAACTATAGTATGTTATGTTACTAACACCCAGGACAACTTATAGCCTTTACTACTGATATGGGCTCAGGAATAACATCTTTATTATTAAGATTCCAACCATTCTCTTTTGTCCAAAGATGTTTTCTATTCTTGATATTTTCCATTCTTCTTTCCGATTCGTGCTTCCAAAAAGAATTTGGATATTTTTCAATAAGTTTAGCGTAACTTGATACACTTACCTCTGGTGATGTTTTTGACTCATTAAGAACAATTTCTTGATATATTCTGAAAGGTTCTAAATAATTTTCATTAATATCATTTAGTTCGTTAACCACTTCAACGTGATTCTTTGTAAGAGTTTCAAGTTCTTTTTTTAATGAATCTTCTTGATTATTTTTAGCACAGCTAAAAAATAAAATAAGTACTAAAAAGACTAAGTTTTTCATAATGTACAAGTTTTGCTTGTTTTTATTCAATATAATATTCCCATTTAACTTTATATTTAACAATTGTTGAATCATTAATTTTTTCGACTAAAAATAAATTTGGAAAACTTTAAAAGGATATAATGGATTTATTTTATTAACCTCTTTTTTGAGGTCTTCAATATTTGATATTTTAATATTTTTTAGTTGACCTATCACACAAGTATCTGCTTGTTTTTTATTAGAGAGAAACATTTCTTTATGAATATAAAAAGTAATTCCTCCGTTCTTCTTTATTCCTTTAGTGTAAATTTTTTCTGTTCCAATTTTTCCATTGCCAATTTCATAGCTATAAGTTTCATTAGATAAATTATCAAAAAGTAGATACGTATTTTTTTCATTTGTTTGTGATAATCCTTTAAAAGAAATCAACACTAAAGTTAGGCATAAAATAAGTTTTTTCATGGTGTACAAGTTTCGTTAATCCCCAATCATAACCCAATCATCAATCCAAGTAACATCGTACTTTATAATTTTTTCTTTTGAAATTATCTCAACTAAATATATTTTTTCAAAAGGGTTATATCTCATTACATTCTTCGATTTTTTATCTTGTATATACTTTAAGTCAACAAACTTAATATTGTCTAATTCTTTAATCGAACAAGTATCTTTTAACTTTTTCTTTGTACTGTATGCAAAGTATTCATTACATATATTGAATGATATAGATTTTTCCTTATATTCTTTTCGGAATTTATTCAAATTTTGTGAATTACCAGAGCCATCTTCAACAATGCATTTTTCTTTACTTGTTGTATCAAACAATAAATAAACAGTTTCTTTTTTTTCTTTTTGAGCAAAACTAAAAAAAGATGAAAATAATAAAAGTAGTAGTGTTAATTTTTTCATGGTGTACAAATTTCGTTAATATTATTAGCTATATAGTTTGAAATTACAAGTTCAATTCTATCTCTTTCTGTTTGAGATAAGCTTATCCAACTTGATATAGCATTATTTCCGTTTTCGTAAATTAATCCCTCCCAAGATAAATCCATATACAATTGTAGTGGTTGTTGAGTTTCAGGAACTGCAACACCTGTATCAAACTCTTGAAGCGCTCTGGCAATTGTTTCTCTATAGTGTGTTGCCATTTGTTGGTGTTGCCAATTATTGTGTCTCCTCATGTAATCATAGAGACCAGGGAAATTATTTTGAATACTCAGCACTAAGTTTGTTTGTTGTTCGGCAGTTAAACCAGTAAAATCTAAATGTCCTTGTTGTGCAAGTGATAATAACTTTCTATACATTTCCGCATGTATGACTTCGTGTATAATCGTTTTAGCAATCAATAAATTAGGTCTTTGGTGGTATCCATATATATTCTGAGAACTATTAAGTTGTATAGATATAACATAATCGGGAGAATTAGCATCTGGTGATGTACCATTAGAAGGAGCAACAGTTCGTCCTTTTTTTGTTCCTGTTAAAATTAGTGCTTCAAACTTCAAATGCGCAACTGGAAAATCACCATCAAATTTTTTAATAGCATTTTTAAAACCCGAACTCGAAGATTTTAATTTATTATAAACACAAAGTGCTTTTCCCTGTAGTTCATTTAAAATTTGATAATCGTCGTACGCATCCAACAAATCCTCAATAACATCTTCTTGCGCCGTTTCACTACAACCATTATCATTAAGGTAATTATTAATAGTAATCCAATCGTTAATGGTATACCCAAGTTGTTCTAAAATTTGAACATCAATCGTAGTTGTATCAGTTGTGTTAAATTCTGCTACTCCATTGATACAATCTGTAATAGACTGCTTTATACTTTCTTCTCTTGTTATTGGTGATGTTATTATATTATCTTCATCATCAGTAGGTGTTGTGGTATCGGTGGTATCATCATTTCCACCTCCAGTTGGTGTGCTACTTGGACTGCCAGACGATGAACCTGAACTTCCACTAACTGCACAATCCGATGTAATTATTGTATAGACTGTACAACCTATATCTCCCGAAATATCTTCGTGCTCACATTCATTGTTTACATTTCCAATAGAGGATGAATGTACAAAAGTTTGTCCTGTATCGGGCGTGGTATGATATTCTGTATAATTAGTAGTACATGGCGTTACCGTTTCTCCTAGTATATCGGCTAAGTTTACAGCAATTGGCTCATTGGTTATCCCATAAGGAGTGCTTACATGTTTGGAAGTTAAAAACTCTTGCTTTTGTGATGCATTAAAATGATAGGTTACTAAACTTGCGTCATAATCATCCGTAGTTGTATTGTATGAGAATACTAAATTCTCTAAAACACTTCCTACATTATTTTCACGGCTAATTGGAAAAGTATACGAATGCGAATCATTTTCGGTACTTTCCACAAGCTTTACAACGTAAGTATCAATCGTGAAATTATACGCTTCGCTGTAAACATTTTCAGCAATGTTACTAGATTGTAAGGTAGTTAAACTTCTCATTTTGTTACTCAGTTTTATATTGGCTTCCGCTTCTTGCATAGACAATACACTTGACTTTAAAGAAAATTTATTTTGTAGCGTTTCTTCTTGTTGTGTTTCAATTACTGTATCATGTTGACAGTTAGTAAACAAAAATAATAACAAGATACACAAAATTCGCATTAAATTTCTTACTTTTTTCATTTTTTTTGTTCTTTAGATTAAAGCCTACTCTTAGCGGGTTTTCGGCTACGCCCATTCTTAAAAATTAGTTGCAACACAATTTTAGAGAAATAGGGGAATTTCTAAACGTAATTTTTTTGTAAATAAAGAAATAAAAAACTTATCACGATTGCGGGAATCCGTAAAGCAGTAATTTTTTTGAGTAAACTATACTATGCCAAGTATTCTATTTCTATTTTCAGTAGTATTACCAATATCTTGTTGGGTTTGTACAAAATGTTCCATAATTGCCTCTTCAATAGCTTCATTTTCGTTAAGACCGCATTATACTAATAATTGTTAAAAACCCATAAAAAACATCAAATTACAGTATTCACAATATTTTAACTATTTTAGAGTATTTTATTGCAAAGGCGTCCCGAAACGTTCCCGCAGCAATGCGAGAAGGTTTCGGGAAACTACAAAAGCATCTCGCAACACTGCGAGAAGGTTTCGGGAAACTACAAAAACGTCTCGCAACACTGCGAGAAGGTTTCGGGAAACTACAAAAACGTCTCGCAACACTGCGAGAAGGTTTCGGGAAACTACAAAAGCGTCTCGCAATACTCCGAGAAGGTTTCGGGCAACTTCGGAAACGTCTCGCGACACTGCAGGAAGCTTTCGGGCAACTGCGGAAACTTCTCGTAAGACTGCGAGAAGGTTTCGAGTAACTTAAAAAAGTATCTTTAAACAATAAAAAGATGCGTTTGAAAAAAAACGCATCTTTTTAAATTTCCTAATTGTTGAAACTAAGAATGATTTTACTGAGGTTTATATAACGCAAGTTAATCGCAATACAAAGACTGTTGATGTACGTAAGGACTTAGTAATGAAAAGTAGCAACTAAACAAATTAGCACCTTTAAACTATTGGCAGATATACTGTAAATGTTGCTCCTACTCCAACTTCTCCATCCGCAAAGATGAATCCTTTGTGATTTTCGATAATTTTTTTACAGATAGACAATCCTATTCCAGTTCCAGAATAGTCCGATTTGTTATGTAACCTACTAAATAAGACAAATATTTTTTTGGCATATTCATTGTCGAAACCAATACCATTGTCCTTGAATGTGATTTTATGGTAACTATCTTTTTTCGCTTTGGTGAGCATTTCTTCAGTTTCTGCTTTTACCTGCGCGTACGTAATATTAATTTCTGGAGCACGATCAACAGATTTGTATTTTAAAGAGTTTCCGATAAGATTGGCAAATAATTGCTGCATCTGAAATGGTATTACATTTAAAACAGGAAAAGTGTCTGCATTGATGGTTGCGTTTTCTTGAGAAATTACTTCCGCCAAATCCTGCTTTGCTGCTTCTAACAATAAATTTATGTTTGAAACTTCAAAAACTTTATCTGCTTTGTTGGTTCTAGAGAATTGTAATAAATCGTCAATAAGCAAACGCATTCTTGACGCTGCATTTTTGATGCGTGACATATATTTTAAACCAGATTCCGAAAAATTACCTTCTTCTTTATCTTCTAATCGTGATAAAAAGGTTTGAATTTTACGCAATGGCTCTTGCAAATCGTGACTTGCTACGTGGTTAAAAGCGGAGAGTTCTTTGTTGTTTCTTTCCAATTCCAAATTACGCTCTTCTAACGCTCTGAAACTTTCTATTTCGTCAGTAATATCAGTAGTAGTTCCAAGTAAATTATGTTCGCCTTCATTATTAATAACAACTTTACCGTACGCTTTTAGGTGTTTTATGTTTCCGTTTTTATGAATTACACGATAGTGAATAAAAGGCAGATTTTGCTCTTCTTTCATCCTAGCCACTTGCGCACTTAGTTTTTCAACATCTTCAGGATGCACAAATTCCATAAACTTCTCAATTGTAGGTTTAAAAGAGTGTGGTTCTTCTCCTAACAAACGATATAAATTATCTGAATACGTAAAACGATCTTCTTCAATATTCCAAGTCCAATTACCATGTTTACTAACGATTTCCGATTGGTTGGTAGATTCTTTAAAGATTTCTAAAGCTTGATTGGTTTTCTTTAGTTTTTTAAGATTAGAGGCTATTTTATAATATGCACCAATCATTAATAATAAAGACAGTATTATTAATGAGTACAAAAAAATAGGTGTTGCCCTTAAATTATTGGTGTGTTCTTCTTGATATTTTTCTAACTTTTTATTTTGCACATCGAGCATGACTCTAATTTTAGCTCGAATTTGGTCCATTATTAGTTTTCCCCTTGCAAACAAAGGTCTAAACTCAGGACTGTTAATATTGTTTTGTCTCTTTAAAATAAATTCTTGAACATTTTCATAATTTGCCAAACAATTGTCAATCAAAAAACGTAATTCTATTAAGTTTCGTTGCTGTTCAGTTTCATCATCAATAAGTCCTTTTAATTCCGCAAAACTATTATTTATATTTTCTCTTCCTAAAAGATAAGGCATTAGATAGCTAGAATCTTTGACAATAACAAAACCACGTTGCCCAGTTTCTGCATCTTTCAAATACGATAAAATTTGTTCCAACTCAATGGCAATTTCATATTTTTTTTCCACTAAATCCGTAGATTCAGACAAATCGTCCATGTTTTTATACGTGACACCTGCAACAAAAAATATAAGGAAAAAGGATATTACAAATACCGCTTTTACAAACCAAGGCGCTTTATAAATGGATTTTAGTGGCATAATTACAGTCTTAATAAAAAGTTATCTTTATTCAATCCGCTCGTATGGTATTGCCAATTTATCGTAACCACTTCAGCTAATGCTTTCTTTAACTTCTTGAAATCATTTGGTTTTTTTATGTATATGTTTGCTCCATATACAAAAGTGTTTTCAATATCTTCTTCTGAAGCCGACGTGGAATAAATAGCAATTGCGATATCTTTAAATTTATCGTTCGCTTTTATTTCTTTCAAACATTCCATTCCTGTTTTTCGTGGCATGTTTAAATCTAAAAATAATACGTTTGGCAGAATCGCTTCGTCACTATTCAAATAATCCATCAAGTGTACACCGTCATTATAGGTATTTACTTTGGTAGTCATTTTTAGTTCATCGAAAGCATCCGTAAAAAATAGACGATCATCTTCATCATCATCTGCTAAAACTATATGTATGTAATCTTGATTCATGGTAGGTTGGCTAGTTATTTTGTTGTATTTCGCGACGTTTAGTAATAATACGTTGAAATGCACTTGGCGTAATTCCCGTTGTATTTTTAAATTGTGTGCTTAAATGCGCTACACTAGAATAGTTAAGTTTGAACGATATTTCAGTTAAACTTAAATTTCCTTTTATGATTAATTGTTTGGTGTATTCTATTTTTTGAAGAATAATAAAGTTTTCTATGGACGTATACGTTACTTCTGAAAACAAATTGGATAAATATCCGTAACTATGTCCTAGAGTATCTGCCAAATACACGGAGGTTTTTACGTTTACAGTAGTATCTTCATTAAAAACCATATCTACAATAGTATCTTTAATTTTCTGAACTAAAATACTTTTCTGATTTTCAACAATTTCTATATTGTAGTCGCTCAAAGCATCTGTAAAAGAGTTGTATTTTTCAGTAGATAGCTTCTCTAAAAGCTCTACTTCTCCAAAACCTAAGATGTTATATTTTAGATCAAGTTCCTCCAATTTCTCTCTCAACACTTTGGTGCAGACAGCGTTAAAATCAAACTTTACAAATAATTTCATTTTTGAAAAATGTTTATTGGGTAAATTTAAACTATTTCTTTAATAAAAGTGTGCTTAATAAAAATTTACTAAATCTTGACTTTACGCATTTTTTTGACGAATGGTTTTCCAAACTTTCAATCGTTGTCTGGCTTTGCTTTGCAATAAAGCGTCTACGGGTTCTCCCATGACAAAACCATATGCTTCAAAACCTGGTGTATTATCAAAAATAATTTTTAAAGCTGCTGTTATTGGCAAGGCTACAATCATTCCCGATATTCCCCAAAGCATTGCAAATGCAATTAATGAAAGAATAGCTATAAACGAATTCATGCTCACTTTTGAACCTGTAATTTTTGGTGTTATAAAATTTCCTTCTAAGAATTGGATGAATCCAAAAATTGCCATGACACTAAACGCGTACCAAGCAGAATCTTTCGTAGCGAGTGCAACTACCGCAGGTAATAATGCACCAATAATAACGCCGATATAAGGAATTAATAGTAATAAAGCCGCAAAAAAACCGAAGAAAACCGCGTTTTCTATACCTAAACTCAATAAAGCAATCGTATTTAAAACACCTACTATTAGCATTACTTTTAGCAAACCGGCTAAATAGTTTTTTTGCACGTTATAAATTTTGTTAATCATTGTATTAATAAATGATTGCGATTTAGTGTTAAATACTTTATAAGCAAATGCACGAAGAAAACGTCTGTAATATAAAAAGAAGAATAAGTAAATTGGTACTAAAATAGCGTCACTCATAAAAGAACCTGATTCCGAAATAAAAGACGTTACTTTTCCTATGTTTCCTTTTAGTAATTTTTCGAATTTTAAATCGTTACCGTTAACGATGCTGCTATTGCTTATATTGAATGCATCGCCTAAATACGTAATTATGTTTTCGTATAATCCCAAAATTCTACCGGAATAATCTTCTCCACTGTTCACAAAACTTTCAAGTTGGATAAAAATGATTAAAAATAATAATGCTGTAACCGAGAAAATTAAAGTAATTGAAAAAATAGTTGCAAAAATTCTATTGCATCTCAATTTCTTTTCTAAGAATTTTTGAAAGGGAAATATCATTACACCCAATATCGTTGCAAACAATAAAGGCATAATTAAAGGTTTCAGTACGTATAAAATAAAGATAATAGCAATTAAAGCAAGTAGTCCTAATGCGCGGTGTGATATTTTTACTGTTGAAATCATTGCTATTGGTTGTTATTAATATTAAAAACACAAATTACTGTCTTCCACTCAATTAAACCAAACCAACCAAAGGCTAGTGTTATACACACTGAATTGAGTTTCAGACAGCAATTAATATTCTTTAAAGTATGTTTTCTATAAATTCACTTACTGCTTATTAAGGTTATTACTGGCTATAATACGCAACTTGAATTTCTTTACTCTTACTCTTACATTATTTTCATTGCCATAGATGATTTACAGCAACAGTACAAATGTATTGCATTCGCCTCATTATATTTTACACAATTTTGAAGGTGTGTTATATAATTCCTACTCAGTTTAATTTCTTTTAAAATTACTACTGTTTATCAAATAGTTAGTATAAAGTCTTTATTCTTGACTCTAAAAGCGTCTTATGCTGAGCGAAGTCGAAGTAAGCGATCTTACATCTTTTATTGGATACTATTGAATTTAAATCAAATGAGCACATTTTCTAAAGGTTTATAGTTTAATTTTGCTTTACCATTATTATTAATTCATATGAAAGATTTTATAGAGTTTTATGCAGATCTTCCGAAACATTTTATTCCTTTGAGAGATTTACTCAAGGATGAAAGTCTCTTTATAGGAATCCCTAAAAATTGGCACATTGTAGTTACAGATATTGAAGGTTCAAGTCAGGCTGTGGCAAACGGTAAACACAACGACATCAATCTTGTAGCCACGGGAAGTATTATAACGGTTTTAAACGAAATTAAAACAATTGACACTTCTATTAAAGTTCCTTACTTTTTTGGTGGAGATGGCGCTACTTTTATTATTCCAGACGCTATAATTTCCCAAGTTATTTCAGCCTTAAACACGTATAGTCGACACATTAAAAAAACCTTAGAATTGAATTTAAGAGTTGGAAGCGTTATTCTTGAAGAAGTTTACAAAAATAAAGTGACGGCTCGTATTGCAAAATTGAGACACAATAAATATTTAACAACACCTATTATTTTAGGCAACGGATTAAAATTCGCGGAAGCACAAATTAAAGCGAACTTCAAACCATCGGATATTAACGAAGAAAGCGACAATACCATTGATTTAACAGGAATGGAATGTAGATGGGACGAGATTTTGCCTAATGGCACAGATGACAAAGTAGTCTGTTTGCTAGTAAGTTGCAGCGATGAAACCAAACAAGCGCAAGTATTTAAAAGTATAATGGATGAAATAAATTATCTTTTTGGTGATCTTGACGCGCGACGACCAATTACCGCATTTAGACTGAAACTGAATACTTCTATTGAAAAGATCCGAAAGGAAATGATGACCAAAATTGGCAAGTATGATAGTAAATACCTAATTAATAATTGGCTGATTACTCTTTTTGGGAAATATTATTTTAAATTTTTTCCTGAAGGCAAACGATATTTACATAGTGTAACACAACTAAGCGACACTATTATGCTAGATGGCGCTATTAATACGGTGATTTCTGGAAATAGCAAACAAATAAGTAAATTTCAAATTTTCTTAGACAACCTAGAATCTCAACGTGTAATAACATATGGAATACACATTACGCATTCGTCCATAATGTCTTGTTATGTGCAAGATCGGAAAGAAAATCACATTCATTTTGTAGATGGAACCGAAGGCGGATACACTTCAGCAGCAATTGCATATAAAAAGAAATTAAAGTTAAGCCTCTAACTACATAATTGTTTTCTATTTGACATGAATTCACCAGTAAATAGATAGCAAAACGATTTATTATTTTAGTTCAAATTTGAATTATTTTCGTAGAATATCAAATCGTGAAATAGGTCGAGCCATCAATCTTTCTTCTCTAATAAGTTCACCAGTTCTATCGCAAATGCCATACGTTTTATTCTCAATTCGAGTTAAAGCAGCTTTCAATTCTCTTGATTTACGTTGAAGACGACTGATCAATTGTTTGTTTTTTGCTTGTTGCTGAAAGTGTTTACTACTTTGATTAAAGTCAACGTTGGTATGCGCTAAGCGTTCTTTTTGATCATCTCGATCTTTTTGAAATCTGGCAAGTTCTTCATTCGTAGTTTTTAATTCATCTTCTATAATCGTTTTGAATTTTTCAAGCTTTTCTGTACTATATTGTATCGGATTCTTTGCCATTTTATGTATTTAAAGTTTGTAATTTGTTTCTGTAACATTACATTAATAAGCATGTAATGAACCTGTATATTTCAATTTCAATAGTTGTTTCATCAAACTCACGCTAATCTACTAACGGAGTCAAATCAATGTAATTATAACTTACATTTCCAATGTGTTTATAAGAAGTATCCTTTCCATGTAACTTTCCCCAACCAAAATTACTTTCAATATTTTGGTCTTTATATTGATCTAAAATATTTTCAGATAATAATATATATTCATCAAACGGAACTTTATTTTTCAGAAGTCTATGTGCTATAATTACATCTTCTCCCATGAGTTTTATATTTTTTCCAATAGGAACAGCACTAATTTGCTCACCAAAGTGTACAACAATTTTTAATCCTAAAACTTTTGGAATATCTACGATATCATCGTGATGTTTAAATTGAGCGTGAAGCAGTTTTAACTGTTTGTAAAACTCCGTATAAAACAATCTGCATTGTTCTATTAACTTTTCAAATGTTGGCAATTCTCCTGTTTTATAAAACAAAATTGCATCTCCTTCAATTTCAGATACTTTCAATCCTATAACATTAGAATAAATAACTTTATTTAAAAGCGACGGTATTACCTGTGCGCTCAATTCTATATCTGTAGAACTCATAAACTCTGTGAAACCGCTAATATCTGGAATGCAAATTAAAGTTGGTTTTGTTTTCATACTGTATAAATTCTCTCCGTTGAATATCGCTTTTATTTTCTAATGATAATTAAATAAAGTAAATGTCATGAATAAAACTCAATAAGTCCATTTTCTGATTCATTACAGTTAATGAAAAATTGATATGAGTAACAATTGATGCTTTATTGAAGTTAAACTTTCTGAATTAACTAGATATAAACTTCTTCTGCAGGATTATTTAGCAGTAATTTAATTCTTCTCCAAAACAAAAGTACAGTAGTATTGGTTTTTTCTGATAAATCGGATAGTAACGAAATATTATTTTTGAACTGCTCTATTTCAAATCTACTCGTGGTGTTTTCATTAGAAACAAAATAAGGCATTCCCCAACCGTTAAAAGTACGCTCAGTAATATTATTATCTGAAAAAAGATGCACGTCCGTATGTCTTGGATCTAATTTAATTCTTTCAAAAAGTGTTAAAATATCATCTTTTTCACCTTCTATAATTTGAATAAACCCACCATTATAGTATACCAAACACCCTGTAATACCATATACAGCGTTATTAGCACGCGCCTTTTCCATAAGATGCTCCATATCTTCCACTGATGGTTTCCCAACTGCGGTAGACTCATAAGTTAACGTATACATAGGTAGTTATATTTTGAACGTTAAATTAATAATTTTTAATTAGTATAAAAATAAAAGTTGCAATTTTTTTGGCACCTAATTTAAGATAGCTAGTTGCTGATTGTTAGCTGCTGGTTTCTAGTTGCTGATTTCTAGTTACTTGTTATTTGTTACTGGTTCAAAAATACTTTTACATTTAAAATTTTACGTTTAGTATTTAGTATTTAAAATCTCATCCAGCGCTTCAAAGTATGTAGGGTGACTGATTAAGTTATTGTGAAATCCATCTTTGATAGTGTAGAATTTTTTAGTATTACTACCCGACTTCTCGTAGAGTTTTTGCCCGTGTTTATAAGGAATGATGACATCATTTGTTCCGTGAATAATATAGGTTGGCAACGTAATTTGAGCAATATTTTGATCATTTTGAAAAGGATATTGCAGCAACCATCCAATTGGTAAAAACCAAAAACGCTTGTTGGCAATAGCTGTGACACTTGTAAAGGTAGATTCCAACAATAAAAGTTTTGCTGAACTTTTTTTCGCTACATGCGTTGCAAATGCGCCACCAAGTGAGCGACCAAATATGGTAATTTCAGCTTCAGAAAATTTCGTTTTGCAATAGTCATAAAACAACAAACCATCGCCTAACATTGCTTTGTGACTGCGTTTTCCTGTACTTTTCCCGTACCCACGATAATCCATAACAACGACGTCATAATTGTATTGTTGTGATAATTTTTCTGCCCATTTTCCCCAATATTCCAACGTTTGTGCATTTCCATGAAAATATATAATTACACCATTCGGATTGTCTAGTTTATAATGCAATCCGTGTAAAATAGCATCACCCGAAGCTTTTAAATAAAGCTCTTCAAATGGAACTGACGATGTAAAAACGTGATCTTGTGGTAAAGTTTCACTGCGAAATATAAGTTGTTCTTGAAAACTGAGTAGCATGAATATAATGACTAAATATAGTGCAATGATAACAATACCTATTCTTTTTAGATACTTCATCTATGCTTTTTTTCTTCTAAAGTTTAAACTTGAGGTATTTGGATCAATTTCTTTTGGCAATTCTGAATGCAATATCTCTTCTAAATACCGATGATATTGCGGAAATGTGTGCAAATTATTATGTCCGCCATCAATTATTGGATACAAACGCGCCCATTTTGGATTAATTTTAGACAACTTAACGCTCGTTTTAAACGGAATTAACTTGTCACTTGTTCCATGTATAATTTTAATTGGACACTTTACATATTCAATCCAACGATACGTTTTTACAGGAAATCGTAATATTAACGACATTGGCATAATTGGCAAAAAACGCTTTGTAATATGTTTTACGCTGTAATACGGCGCATCTAATATTAGCAATCGTGGATTATTACTAGAAGCCAATTTGGTGGCAAAACCTGAACCTAATGATCTTCCGTACAGTGTGATAAATTCTTCGCTTACTTGTTCTTTCAAACGATCATACACATGTTGCAAATCCTTTTTAATACCAGCTTCCGTACGCTTTCCAGTACTTTTTCCATACCCGCGATAATCTACCATTAAAACATCAAAACCGTGGCGAGTAAAATCGACAGCGAACTTTCCCCAACCTTTAATACTTCTTGAGTTTCCTTTCAAATATAAAACGACACCTTTCGGATTTCGAACTTTAAAATGAATTCCATTAATATTCACGCCAGCATCGACTTCAATATTATATTCATCAAAAATTTGATTTCCATAATCAAACTTAAAATCGCTCGGTAACTTTTCTGCCTTAAAAATAAAACGTTCTTGTAAAAAGTATAAAGCTACATTCGCTAGAATATAAATGAAGATAAAAATGATAATTCCAATTGCCCAATATGACATGAATAGTTGTGGTTTTTAAAAAGCTTTAAGATAGGAAATCTTTCTGATTCTATACTTGTTTTATAATTTCTTACAAAGTTAGCGTTGAATGAAAAGGAATTTCCATAAAAAATAATTAAATTTACATTCCTCCATTCTAAAATCTTTTAATACAAACCGACACAATTCATTTTTTATTTTAGCAGCATGAAGCATAAAATTATACTCTTACTCTTTATTGTATTCAATATTTCATATTCCTTTTCACAAGGAGAAGCCAATATTTGGTACTTTGGAGAAAATGCTGGTTTGGACTTTAACAGCGGAACTCCTGTCGCTATTACAGATGGTCAAATTGACACTTTAGAAGGTTGTGCAACCATCTCAAACGCTGCTGGACAACTACTATTTTATACGGACGGAATAACGGTTTGGGACGTAAATCACAATATTATGCCAAACGGAACTGGATTGCAAGGAGATCCATCTAGTTCACAATCTGGTATTATTGTTCCGTATCCGAATGATCCTGATAAATATTATGTTTTCTGTGTAGATGATAATTTTAGTCAAGGTGGTTTGTATTATAGTATTGTTGATCTTACCTTAAATGGTGGAACAGGCGATATTGTTGCTGGACAAAAAAACATCTTATTATTACAGCGAAGTGCAGAAAAAATAGCTGCCATCAGTGATGATGGAGATGGGTTTTGGGTGATCTCATATGCCGGACAAACAGGAAACGAAAGTAACTTTACCACATATCATTCATTCAGAGTAACAACTACCGGAATTGACACAAATTCAGTTACTTCTACGTATCCAAATTGTGCGAGTTCAGACGGAAGAGGCTATTTGAAAATTTCACCTGACTCACAAAACGTGGTGAATTGTAATCAAAATCTAAATCATGTCTGTTTACACAGATTTGATAATTTAACAGGAATAGTTAGCCCTGAACAAGAGCAATTGCCAACTATTAATTCTCCGTATTGTGCTGAATTTTCAGCCAACTCAGAAAAATTATATGTTTCTTCTGGTTCAGTATCTACTAGTACTGCATATTTATTTCAGTACAACTTAACAGCTGCAGATGTTCCAAACTCAAGAGCGCAAATTCACGTTGAAAGTCAAGAACGTGGAGCATTGCAATTAGCCACAGATGGAAAAATTTATTATGCGCGTTCTGATAGAACTTATGTTGGTGTAATAAACAATCCTGAAGCTGATGGCGTTGCCTGTAATTACGTAAATCAAGGCGTTGATTTAAATGGACAGATGTGCAAACAAGGATTACCACCATTTATACAATCGTTCTTTAATGTAGGAATACAAACGACAGGAACTTGTTTTGGAGATGCAACTGAATTTACAGTCAATTCTAATGAAGCAATTGTTTCCATTCTTTGGGATTTTGGCGACGGAAACACATCTACACAAGAAAATCCTTCGCATACGTATGCTGCTCCAGGTGATTATTCAATAGTTGTAATTGTAAGTTCTTTGTCAGAAACCATAACGCGTACACGAGAAATTACCATTTATGCAGTTCCCGTTGAAAATACAATTACGGATATTATTGTCTGTGATGATGTTTCTAATAATGGAATTGAAACGGTTGACCTAAGCACTAAAAATGCAGAAGCATTGCTTGGACAACCTGCTGGAAGTAGTTTTGATGTTAGTTATTATGCAACAATGGATGATGCGATAAATGAAACGAATTTGCTTCCAATAATGTATACAAGTACTTCTAATATGCAAGAAATATTTGTCAAGGTATTCAACGTCAACAATCCAGATTGTTATGCCGTTAGTAGTTTTATGATTATTATAAATACTGCGCCAACTGCTGAAACTATTGATGATGTATCTGTTTGTGATAATTTAAACGATAACCAAGAGTTTGTAAACTTAGCACAACAAAACAGCAACGTTTTAGGAACACAAGATGCTTCAGGCTTTGATGTATATTATTATGAAACGCTGACGGATGCGGAAAATGACGCCAATAGATTGCCGTATAATTATTTACTGCAAAATCCTATGCAATCCATATTTGCTCGTAAAGAAAATAGTCAAAATACAACTTGTTTTAATGTAACTGAATTTCTAATACAACTACAAACTCAATACACAGCAAATTCAGTAAACGATTTAATTGTTTGTGATGATGTCAGCAATGACGGATTTGAATTATTCAATCTCAATGTTCAAAATGATTTTATTTCAGGTTCTCAAACGGGCAATTTTACAATCAAATATTACACATCACAAGTAGATGCAGATGCGGACACAAACCAAATTGCTGCTTCATTCAGTAATGAGACAAATCCGCAAGAAATATTTGTGCGTATTGAAAATGATGATGCAACCAATTGTTTCGATACAACTTCTTTTTTCATTGAAGTAAAAGAAGTGCCAAATGTAAATACGGACGAGATTATTATGTATCTATGTTCAAATGAATCTGTAACTATTAGTGCTGACGCAGGATTTGACGAATATTTATGGAATACAGGAGAAACTTCAACCTCAATTACGGTAACCGAAGCCGGAATTTACACGGTACTAATTACAACAAATTACGCATCATCTCCAGCGGTAAGTTGTAGTAACACGCAAACAATACGCGTGATAGAATCTGATGAAGCTGTGATTACAGCTATTGAAATTCAAGATTGGACACTAAATAACAATCAAATAGAAATCATTGCGGAAGGAATTGGCGATTATGAATATTCAGTTGATGGATTCAATTATCAAGACAGTCCAATTTTCACAAACTTAGAAGCTGGAAATCTCATCGTTTATGTACGCGATAAAAATGGTTGTGGCGTTGTTGGTAAAGAGATAAGCTTATTATTTTATCCAAACTTTTTTACACCAAACAACGATGGCTACAATGATTATTGGCAAATAATTTCTTCGGAATACGAACTCGATTTGCGAATTTATATATTCAATAGATTTGGAAAATTACTAAAAATTCTAAAACCTGAATCTGAAGGTTGGGACGGAATGTACAATGGAAGAAAAGTACCTTCATCCGATTATTGGTTTATGGTAGAAAGACCAAGTAACAATCAAACTTACAAAGGACATTTTACGCTAAAGCGATAAGTTAATTTTCAATAAAAAAAGCCCTAATCATAGAAATGATTAAGGCTTTTTTTATATGCTCCAAATGATTTAACAGTTTGCGCCAGTAACCATACCATCACAATCACAAGTTTCATTAAAAGTATTATCTGCTAAAGTTCTTGTTGTCTGACAAGTTCCTCCGTCATTTGTGTCACATGTAACAGTTTCAGGACAATTAATTATTGTAGGTAAATATGGTACAGTGTCCGTTCCTACAGTTGCAGTTTCTCCATTTCCATAATCTCCACCTTTGCTATTTAAACTATTCAGATTAGAAATTTTATGCTTTTTGAGTTCTAATAATTTGAATTTTCTTTTTTTCATATCTATAATTTGTTTTAATGTTATACTGACAAAGTAACATTAAAACCTAGTGTTTACAAAGCTTAAGGATTGATGGTTTATGAACTATCAATTAACTTCTAGGTCTTCACGTAGTTTTTTCAAGTATTGTGATGGATAAATTCCTGTTTGTGATTTGAATGCTTTAGAGAATGTTTCTTGGCGTTTAAAACCGAACTCTTCTGCAATGGCTTTTATTGTATACGAACGTAACTTTCCGTCGTTTTTTAATCGAATTAATGCAGTATTAATTCGCAATTCGGTGATATATGATTTGAAAGTTTTGTTTTTGTAATTATTAATCAAATTAGAAACATACGAAGTGTTAGATTCCAATTTTTCAGCAACAAAGCTCAAACTACAATCTAGTGATAAATATTCTCTTTTATCTTCAAATTCTTCCAGTTTTTCTAACAGCAATGCAGCTTTTTCATCAGTTACCTTTTCGGAAATTATAGAAACTTTATTTTTTTCTTCTGCTTCTACTCTTTCAAGTTCACTAACTTTTTGTAACACTTCTGTGATACGCTGTTTAATTTTTTTTACTTTTTTACGATACCAAATAAAACTGATAATTAACACAAGTACTAGCGCAAATGCAATGAGATATAATTGTTGTTTTTTCTTTCTCTCTGAAAGTATAATTTCTTTTAAACGATCTAATTCTGCTCTTAGTTCAGGAATATCATTTTTAGCATATACTGCGTTTAACACCTTAACATCATCTAAACTTTCTGCTTCTACCAATGTTATATACTTATCGAAATATTCTTGCCCTTTTTCTATCTTTCCGATAGCCGTATAGGATAAAGCCAACTCTTTATTAAGTAATTTTTCAATAGGATATTTTCTTTGAGAATTCTGAATTATACCATTCGCTTTTTCAAAAAAGAGAATAGCTCTATTATATTCTTTAAGCTTCGCATAATTTTTACCTATATAAAAGTATGCCATGCATAACGAATTTTCATCGTTATTTTCTAATACATAATCTACTATTTCTTGTGCCAACTCAATACTCTTATCGTACGCACCTTCTTCAAAAAGAATCATCATTTCATTTATTAATAAAAAATAATATAAAACTGTATCTTCATTTTTTGAGTACTTTTGTAAAGCTAAGTCATTATAATACCGAGCTTCTTTAGTAAAATTACCCGAAGTCGCCTCATTCATTATCAAATAAGTCTCCGTAATATTTGCTAAGATAGAAACTTCATATCTACGTTTTGTTTCTTCAATTATTGTTGATTCTTCTACGATTAACAGGTTTTCTTTAAAAATTCTAATTGCTTCTTTATAATCTTTGTGCATTTTTTTGATGAAAGCAATATTTGTAGAAATCTTGATTTTATTTATTAAATTTTTAGAATACTGTTTAGCTTTCAAATATGAATCAAGTGCTTTTGAATCTTCTCGAATATCAGAAAACACCATTCCTCTTAAATTATAACAATGAGAAAGTAGCGCACTATTTTTTGTCTCTTGTGTTGATAAAATTTCAATCGCCATTTCTACATCCTGTAATGCCTTAGAATTATTAGTTAAATAGAAATTACAAAAAGCTATCCCATAAAGTGTTTTAGCAATATTTTTAGTGTCATTTTTCTGTTTTGCTAATTGATGTGCTTTTTGCATATACACAATCGCAATTTCTGGATTTTTCCCTATTTTGCTTGAATACAAACCAACAAGTTCATCATACGACTTCGTAGCCAACGAATCTGTTTGAGAAAACGCACTTGAAATCGTGCTAAAATAAAATAGGAGAATGAAAATTTTGAAAAATGGGGAATAGCAATACTGCGTAAAATTTAACATGGTAAGGTTTTAAAATAAGAGATTAACAATATAGACAATCTTCATACACATATACGTATGAATTGTCTTTATATTGTTACTGAAAATTAAATTTAAAGTGAACTTCGGTTCGCTTTCTTACTTCAAATTCTCCAAGATAAAATCAACGGTTTTATTGGTGTTTTTATTCTCTTTGTACGAATCTGTAATATATTTAGAATCCAAAGCGCAACCGTTTTTTGCCAACGACTCTATAGTTTCTAAATAATCTAACGAAATTTTTCCACGCAGCAACACATTCATATCTTTTCCAGATTTGTAGTAATTATATACTTTTTTCAATCCAGATAAATACAAATAATCTTTAGTAAATCCGCCGCCACGATGCGCACGAACCGAAATATTGAACGCTGTTTCTCTGTCTAAATCGTAGGTATTTACAAACTTTCGGAATGTAGTAGAAAATGAATGTCCTTTTGCCAAACTGTCAACAGCAATGACACGATATGCGAGTTCTTTCAAACGTTTTACAGTTAAATTGTTACTCATATATTCCGAAAAAACCGCCAAACCTTCTTGAGTTTCCTCATAATTTGGAAATCCATTTGAAAATATTTTCAGCGGATGCAACAATCCGTTCATCGTTGTCACCATATGTACGCCAATTTCATGATTGGTTAACACTGCAATTTCATTGTCCGAAAATGTATGTTTTTCACTAATAACAAGCGTTTTAATATTATTCAAAACCATTGCAATCGCACTCATATCTTTAGAAAACTTAATATGATATGAAAAATCGTATTGTTTAGAATATGCACGAAAAAGTGCTTCGGTTTCTTTTGGAGAATACTTTGGTTGAAACTGTTCGTCGCTATCTTTTTCTTCTTCAAAGTGAAGAATAAAATTTGCGTTTTCCACATCTTGCTCTGTCGGCGTACCAAAAGAACGCAAACTATTATAATAAAATTTACGTTTTGTTCCAATGGTTTGAATACACTGAATCAAGCCAGAATACGCATAAATAGTATCTTCATACAATTCTCTAGTAGACTCGTTTTCAATAAGTTCAATAGGCTGCGAAATCAATTGTCTGTGCAACTGAAAACGATCAAAATCCATCTCAGGATATTGAAATTTTGGATCTGCTAAGTATTTAGATTGAAAGAATTTCGCCTTTTCTTCCTCAATATTTATAGGATTCACATAACTCAACAATTCGATTTTCTTTACAATATCGTTGATGTTTGTATCAATTTCAAAAAGCACTTTGCTCGCTACATTACTATCTTTCATTCGTACTATTCTTCGTGTTTATGTTCTATATAAAATTTGCCTGAATGCTTCGGAATTAGTGTCTTTAACGCCTTTTCTAGAGCCGAAACAACTTCAGGAAACATAACCTGATTAATTTCGTCGCAATATATCTTTTTTACTTCGGTTGCCAAAACTAAAGTATTGCTAAAATGCTGCGTAATGAACTTCAAAAAATAGCCATTTCCTTGAAATGTATCGTTAATTTTTGACGTAGAAACAATTCCGTTTGGCAAGTTGATTTCCGATAGCATTTTTCGCCATTCTTCAATAATTTCTCCAAAACGTGCATTATTAATATTTGTAGTTCCGAAATTAAACGTTGGCACTTCGCGTTCCCAACGTTTCCAGTTATAGGAATGCATATCGTATATGACGCAAACGCCAAACTTTTCCTCTAACTTTTCAATCAATGCGTGTACAACTTTGTAAAAATTTGCATGCTTGTTCAAGCTTTTCTGCTTCATGGTTTCTGAAAGTGGCTTTTTCCACAATTGCTTTCCCCAAGCATCTTCATAAATGGCGGTTTCTGGCGCACGATTTAAGTCGTATTCAAAGCGAGAATTCATTCCTGCAATCACAATTGGATGTGTTTGAATCATTTCTTTTGTTGCCGGATCTTCTTCAAACCATCGATCGTATTCTGAATGCAAACAATTCTCCCAAAGTTCCCGTCTAAACTGATGTCCGTCGTGTACTGCGCCACATGCATACGGAACATATGCGTCAATTTTTATCGTAAAAGAATAATCAACTGAAACTGCTTCAAACAGTTCTTCTTGTTGAATTTTTGTGATAATTTGTTTAATGGTTAATTTTTCCATGCGTATTCGTACTTATATTATCGTAATTTTACTTTTGATCTATGAAACGTGACTGCTGTTTGATAATTTTCATCTTCAAAATTAATTTCATATCCATAATCATACAATTGTAAAAGATCATCCATGCGTTTTTTTTCAGAGGTAACCACACTATTTGCGTTTGTATATTTTATATAAGGCGTAAACGCATAACCAATTACAGACATGCCAATCGCAAATCCTACAAGTGTATACGTCGTAATCCAACCTGCTTCAAAAATTGCAATAGTGGCAAAAATATCTATGACAATCAACGCCAAACCAATAAGTATATACAAGATTAAATGACTAATTACTGCCGTTTTTTGCTCTTTCAATGCTTGATATTCTAAATTTATTCTCGCTATCTCCTCTTTTGCATTATTGCCAAATGTAATTTTTGGGCACTTTCGTGAAAAATCTGCTTTCTTCTTTGTGAGTCCACAGAAATTTCCTGTTGAAAAATCAAATTCTTTGTGTTCACAAAAGCTGCAATGTCTTGAAATTTCCATGTTAAATATTATTTAATCGTAACTAGTTTGATGCTTTTCTTAATTACATATTCGCCTTCTGAATCTCTTGTGACACGAACGTCAACTTTATAGTCTAAATGATTGTTTTTTAGGATAGTTTGCAATTCATTTCGGGTTTCTTCGGCAGAAGCCAATTCATTTTTATACTGTTGCAAAGGTCTAAAAGCAATCGCTAACAAAATTCCGCCTGCAAAAATAGTAGCAGGAAATATAGGAAAATTAGTCCAACGAGCTATACTTCCATATGCACCAACTAACATCAGAATAATTGCAATTACTCCTAAAATTAATGCATCTCGCAATATACTTTTTCGTGCAAGTTTTAGTTTTTCAAGTGTAACATGAACGGCAAGAAGTTCAGCGCTTATTATATCAATTTCGGCTTTTTCTAGTTTTTCTGAATGTGTATTCTCTATAGTCTTCATCATCTCAATTTCTTAAAAAATATTTGAAAAATTCATAATAGCAATAAGTAATACAAATAATCCAAACAATGCTAAAATAAATTTTGCACCATTTTCATACGTTTTATCCGATTGTTGTTTTGCAACTGTTGTGCTTGATAATCTATCGTGTAATCCTACAGCACCAAAAAACGAAAATGCTTCAAAAGGAATTCTTCTAGAAAGCGTTCTGGCAACAATTTGACCAAAACTAATTTTTCCTTCTTTATAGTTAATGACACTCGTGTTCATCAAATACTTTCCAGGTGTAGTTTTAAATAACGTTTCAAACAATACATAATAGATTGTACTTGCTATAAAGTATAGAATAAAGCCGTAAAATCGATCACCAAACATAGCTGTAAGTTCAATCATAAATGCTCTTGGCATAAAAAAAGTATATTTTGAAAATAACATTATAATTAGAAAGCTATCAATGATATAATGTACAAAACGCTGCCATTTGGAAGCTCTTTCGTGTTTTAAAACACTAACATCTCCACTATTGTTGAGAAATACTCTAACACCTTCACCTTCTAATAAAACGAGTTGTTTTTGCTGGTAACATTTCTGTAAATAGACAAAACTTATGAATACTATAATAATGGATTTAAAAATATAGAACGCCAATAATGGATACGAATAGAATTCTCTACCCAAAATTAATCCAATGGTATTATCAATAATACTTGTCAAACTAGCCATAAATAGTAAAGAAAAGCAAAAATTAAATATGCGATGTTCTTTCTTTTTACTTACTGAATACAGCAATGTTCCGATAAAAAATAGAATGATAAATAAAGGTGTGAGTGCAGATCGTGTTATAGTGCCTGTATCAGTTATATAATAGGAAAATGTAAAAAAATCGAGTTGAAAATATGTTAAATCTATAGTTGATACACTAAAAACAGACAGTACATCTAACAATTTCTCAGGCAATGTTTTTGAAAATAAAGCAGCAATATAAAATATAATTGATGTAATTGAACAGTACAACGCAATGTAAAAAATGTTGTTATAAATTATATTTTGAATTCTATTCATATTTATATTTTTCAAACTTTTTATTTCGACTTCGCTCAATACAGCGCACTTTTAACTTTTCACTTTAAACTTTTAACTCTAACATGTACTTCCCCATTCCGTCCACGAACCGTCATACACAGCATAATCTTCAAAACCAGCATATTCGGCTGCTAACGCCAGAATACACGCTGTAATTCCTGAGCCGCAAGAAAATATAAAGTGTGTTTCTTTTGGTTGAAACGATTCAAAAATTGCGCTAATTTCTTCTTTTGATTTGAATTGATGATTCTCTAAAAGCTTAGAATACGGAAGATTTTTTGAGTTCGGAATTTGTCCACTTCGCAAGCCTTTTCTTGGTTCTGGCACTTTTCCTGTAAATCGTGCTTCAGATCGCGCGTCTAAAATTAAGCTTGAGGTATTTTTAACTTCTTGAAGCATTTCCGTATAATTTCGAAATAAACTTAACCGATCTTTTCCTTGAAAATTACCACGTTTTCCTTGAAACGGTTTTTTAGTTTCTACAGGATAATTTGAATCTTTCCACGAAGGAAATCCGCCATTTAAAACTGCTATAGTATTAAATCCCATAGCCTTAAATATGAACCAAACTCTTGGCGCCGAATACATTCCTAATTCATCATAGACAACAATCGCGCTATCTTTATTGATTCCTAGTTTTTGTGCTTCTTCTGTAAAAGTTTCTACATTCAACATTGTATTCGGAAAAGGCGCATCAGTACTACTGAACACTTTTTTAATGTCAAAAAAACGTGCGTTTGGAATTTGTTGTGTTTCTGCTTCTTTTTCAGCGTCTATAACTCTCGAAATAGTTCCGTTTAAAATTACAAGATTGGTTGCATTCAGCTGTTCTTGCAACCAATCTCTGGATATTATTGGGTTAGATATTTGTAATTTCATTTTTAAGCTTCATCAACCGTTTTACGAAGTCGCACGCGTCTATCAAATGCTTGCAATTTGTCGGTCACTTTACTTTCAACGAAGTCAATTACTTTTTCTTGCAATCGTGCTTTGTATACTTTATTCATGTAGGTTATTCCGCCTGGCGACATGACATTGACTTCCACTAATTTTCCGCCAATGACATCAATTCCAACAAAATACAATCCGTCATTGACTAATTTCGGACCAATTTGTTTGCACAATGCTTTTTCCTCTTTGGTTAAGGTATGTTTTGCGATGCGTCCACCAGCACTTACATTGGAACGATGATCGTCAGTTCCAGGAATTCGTTTCATGGCTCCTATTGGTTCGCCATTTAATAATAAAACGCGTACATCGCCTTGATCGGCGCCTTCTATATAATCTTGAAGAATTACATAATTAGAAGATCCATCGCCACTTGTAATGTAAAAATCTAACAATGATTTAATGTTATTCATCGCCGATTTTTCAATGAGAATAACGCCTGAACCTCCAAAACCATTTAACGGTTTTAGAATCATTTTATCTGACTTTGATTCCTTTATTTGTTGAACTAAATAATCTTTATTTTTTGATACATGCGTATTTGGAATGATATTACTGTGTGCATCTCCAAAAGCTGCTGTGTATAATTTATTGTTTGCTTCGCGCATTCCTCGCAATGAATTTACAATAAATACATCGTCTTTTACAGAATCTAAAAAGTTAAGCATTATTGGGTCTAACGGCGGATTTGCTCTCATGAATATAACATCAAAACCAGCCAACGGAAGCATTTCTTCACGCAAAACGGCTTTTCCATAGAACGATTTTAGTGTAGCTGGCACTTTTTCCATTCGTCCAATAACATTACAAAAAGCATTTGTTACACTATCGCGAATTGTTAAGTTTGAAGGCGAACACATAGCAACTCCATAACCACGTTTTACACATTCTTTAATTAATGCAAGACTTGTATCGTTTTCTGGATCAATTTCTTCCCAAGGATACATTAAAAAACAGATATTCATAGCTGTATTTTTTGGTTGGTTATTTTGATTCTAAATTTATTTTACGGCTTCGTAATTATCATCCCAATTGTTAGGTTTCGGATCGCCTAATTTTCCAACAGATTTAGCAACAACCATAGAAACTGCTGCATCTCCAGTTACATTTACAACGGTTCTACACATATCTAAAGGTCTGTCAACTGCGAATATTAAAGCCAATCCTGCTTCTGGAATTCCTGCATAACCTAAAACACCGACCAACATTACCATTCCTGCGCCAGGCACAGCCGCACTTCCAATAGAAGCTAATGTTGCCGTTGCAATAATTCCTAATTGTGTTCCAAATTCTAGTTCCATACCAAATGCTTGTGCAATAAATACGGCGGCTACAGCTTGATACAAACTTGTTCCGTCCATATTAATAGTAGCACCAATTGGCAATACAAAACTTGACACTTCTTCATCAACTCCTAAATGCTCCGTAACTCGTTCCATAGTTACAGGCAAGGTTGCCGCGCTTGAACTTGTAGAAAATGCTAATAATTGTGCTGGAGAAATTCCGTCGAGAAAGAACTTTGGAGATTTTTTCGTGAAAACAGATACAATTGTCATGTAGATACCAATCATCATTAGTAAACCTGTAACAACAGTTATTGCATACCAACCTAATGCCCAGAATAAGTCTACACTTGGCGATTCTACTACAATTGCCGCTAACAATGCAAATACACCATAAGGCGCAGCGAGCATGATTAAATCTACCATTTTGAGAATCACTTCATTCAAACCATCAAAAAAGGTCTTGACTGTTTTTCCTTTTTCTTCTGGAATTAATATCAAACTAACGCCAAAGAAAATAGCAAAGAATATGATTTGTAGCATGTTTCTGTTGCTGGTTGCTGATAAAAAAATATTATCTGGAACTAAATCTTCCAATGCTTGTAATGGTCCAGCATCTTTTTGAGATTTTGCAGTTTCTTGATATTTTGTAGTATCACCACTGTAATTTTCAATCATTTCTGTGCGCGTTTCTGGTGAAATCGCTTTTCCAGGATTGACAAGGTTCACAAGTACTAAACCAATAGTTACCGCAATAACCGTAGTAACGATGTAAATACCAATGGTTCTTCCGCCCATTTTTGAAAGCTTAGAAATGTCTCTTAAATCCGAAACACCTTTTATTAAAGCTGCCAAAATTAAAGGAATAGCAATCATTTTAAGACAGTTAATGAAAATTTTCCCGAAAGGTTTAATCCAATCTTGAACAATTTGTTGTCCTGCATCAAAAGTAGTCATCAACAATCCGACAAGGACTCCTAAAACCATTCCTAAAATAATTTTCCAATGTAATGCCATTTTTTTCATATATGTGGTGATTCGTTTGTAGAAACTTTAATAGTTATGATTTTGAAGTAAATATGTTTGCAATTGGTTTCCTTAAAAGTATAATAATTATTCCAACTAGGATGTATAATAGGTTTGTAAGTATGTTTTCATACAGTAATTCAGGACTCTTAAAGTTAAAACTATGACTATTTACATTGCCTTTTAGCAATGTATAACCATCCATTAGTATAAATGGAATTGTAAAAAACAACATATAAAAACCCATTATTGTAATTGCGATTTCTAAAATGTAATTGCTCTCTACGTTAGAAAAATCAAACCGTTCAGTTTCAAATCCTTTATCTAATCGTAAAAAATGTACAATTTTAGCTGTTTGTGACAACATGAAATATATAATTGCGATAAAAACTAAAATGATTCCAATAAAACCTAGTATAAAACTGAAATCTCTTATTTCATTATAATAAATAAGACTCGATACTAATGGAATGATTCCTTCAATAAGAATGTATATCGCAAATATTTTAATAACTGCTGTAAAAAAATCTTTTACACTCATAATTTAATAGTTCTGTTGATTAAATAATAATCTGCTAAAACCAATGCAGCCATTGCTTCCACAATAGGAACTGCTCTTGGCACCACACATGGATCGTGACGACCTTTTCCTGTCATTTCAACAATTTCTCCATCTTTATTAATAGTTTTTTGCTTTTGCATAATAGTTGCCACAGGTTTGAAAGCTACGCTGAAATAAATATCCATTCCGTTGCTGATTCCACCTTGAATTCCACCAGAAAGATTCGTTTTTGTCGTTCCGTCTGCGTTGAAAATATCATTGTGTTCGCTTCCTTTCATTTTTGAACCTTCAAAACCGCTTCCGTATTCAAAACCTTTTACAGCGTTAATGGACAACATGGCTTTTCCGAGTTCGGCGTGCAATTTATCAAAAGCTGGTTCGCCCAATCCAACAGGAACATTTTGTAAAACGCACATTACAGTTCCGCCGATTGTATCGCCTTCTTTGCGAATTTCTCTAATTTTTTCTTCCATTTCTGCCGCTTTTGCAGGATCTGGACAACGCACAGGATTGCTTTCTATCAATGAAAAGTCTAATTCTTGATACGGTTTATCTAAAGAAATTTCTCCAACAGAAGCTACAAATGCATTTATTTTTATGTTTGAAAGTAATTGTTTTGCAATCGCGCCACCAACCACTCTAGAAGCTGTTTCGCGCGCCGAACTTCTTCCGCCGCCTCTATAATCGCGATGTCCGTATTTCTGATCGTACACATAATCTGCATGCGATGGACGATAGGTTTCTTTAATATGTGAATAATCGTGAGATTTCTGATTGGTGTTATGAATAGCGAATCCAATAGGAACTCCAGTTGTTTTCCCTTCAAATATTCCTGAATAAAATTCAACTGTATCTGGTTCTTTTCGTTGTGTTACAATGGCTGATTGCCCAGGTTTTCTACGATTCATTTCGGCTTGAATCATTTCAAAATCCAATTCCAATCCTGCGGGACAACCATCAATAATTCCGCCAATTGCGGCGCCATGAGATTCTCCAAAAGTGGTTAATTTGAATAGTGATCCAAAGGTATTTCCTGCCATAGTATTTTTTTAACAATTGTAAATTTAACCTAACTGATGTAAAAACCCAACAAATGCTGAAAATTATGTTCACATTTGAACTTTTCATTTTATAAAATAGTAACATTCAGACAACTAAACTTAAAGTTCATTTTTTATGTTTTTTTACTGTTTACATGCTAAAACCCATGAATTACTAAGATTTGTTGGCGAAAATCACACTTATGGGAAATCCAAAAAGATAATTTCTAACTATTTATTTTCAAAAATAGCACGGAAAACTATTTGTGAATGTTATATTTAGCACTTAATTTCACACTCTTAAATCGACCAAATGAAAAATATAATATACCTTTTTGGAATCTGCATGTTATTATTATTGAATTCCTGTGGAAATAATGATGATTCTACAACAACTGATACTACAGACACACCTGTTTTGCCAGCCAATTATTTTCCTGCTTCTTTAGATAATTACTGGAATTATGATGTTGCAACTACTGATAATACGAACGTTGTTACTACTGCGGAAGATTCTTTGTATGTAGCATCACGAAGCGGAAATTCGTTTATGTTAGACGTAAACACGAATAATATTGCAAATGGTACGATGAATACGCTGCTAGCAAATGGAACACTTACCGAACAAGGAACTGCGCTCACACTAAATAGTAGCTTGGAATTGCCTTTTGATTTGCCAGGAAGTGGCGCTATCGATTTTGAAGGCGCAGTATTATATGACACAAGTGTTGCTGCAAATACAACTCTTTTTACGCTTTCGGATACGTTTACACAAGATGTTCAAGGCTTTCCAGTTACAATAGCTTTTACATTAAGCACTGAAAAAGTTCAAAGTTTGTCGAGTTTGACTGTAAATTCTGAAACATTTTCTGATGTTGAAGTTGTTGATTTCAACCTCGAACTTAGCGTAAGCACATCTGTTGATATATTTGGGAATCCAACAGTTTTCTCTATTCTTGATCCGCAAGATGTATTGACAATTCGCGGGTATTACGGTCCAAATGTTGGTTTGTTAAAAGCAGATTCTGATATTAGTTTTAGCTTAAATGAAACTACAGTAGCACTTTTGGCTACGTTTAATATAAATTTAGGTATTCCGACTTCGAGTTCAGCTTCTAGTGTGGAGGAATTGAGTTCTTATTTGGTGGAAAATTAGATTTTTAGACTTCTTGGACTGACTTAGATTTTTAGATTGTTTTTTGCGTTTTTGACCTAAATTTAATCAAGCACTTCTCGATACAAATTTGCTTTGCAAATTTACTCGAAGTGACGAATTAGTATTTAATCACTAAAGTGAAGCGAGTCTAGTTTAAAAGTTGAAAGGTTTATAAGTTTATCAAACGTAAAATAATTCACATACCAAAATACCAAGAGCGTCAGCGATACCAAAGCGAAGCGTGACCAAAATACTAAAAGCGAAGCGCGTCTAATAATCTAAGAATCTAAAAGCAACGCGCGTCTAAGAACAGTAATTGGATGCAACGCTTCTTTTCGTGTTCCATCTTTAATTTGATGTCTGCAACTTGTTCCGTTTGCAGCGATAATTGCATTCACTTCTGCGGCTCTAACAGCAGGAAATAAGGAATGTTCGCCAATATTCATGCTGACTTCATAATGTTCTTTTTCGTATCCAAATGAACCTGCCATTCCGCAACAACCTGAAGTAATAATTGTGGGTTTATAATTTTTGGGAAGATTCAACACATCAAATGTACATTTCTGATTGGATAATGATTTTTGATAGCAATGCACATGAATTTTCACGTTTTTCGCTTCTTGCGTGAATGATTCCGACGTAATTTCGCCTAAAGTAATTTCAGCAGCTAAAAATTCTTCAATTAAATATACATGTGTTGCAATTCGTTTTGCCGCTTCTTTATCATCCGCCAAGCGAATATATTCATCACGAAATGTGAGAATTGCAGAAGGTTCAATTCCGACTAAAACTGCATTTTCATTTAGAATCTCTTTGAAAATATTCACATTTGCATTTGCTACTTTTTTTGCTTCCGCCAGAAAACCTTTTGAGATAAATGTACGTCCGCTTTCTTCATGCGAAATATGCTTAATTTCATATCCTAAAGTTGATAAAACGATTAATGCATCTTGCCCAATATCAGATTCTAAATAATTAGTAAATTCATCACTAAAAATATATACTTTTTTAGTTTTTGAACTATTTGTATTTAACTGATTTAAAGTCTTTTTAATTATTTTATCTAAAGTTTTACTTGAATTAATAGGAAGTGTTCGTTCTTGTGCAACTCCAAGCTTATTTTTAATTATTTTTGATGTAAATCTATTGGTTTTCACAAAGTTTGAAAGCCCTACAAAGTTACTTGCCAATTTGTTTGATTTGGTAGAAAATGCAAACGCTTTGTCACGAAACGTAGGTTTGTTCGATTTGTAATATTGATGTAAAAATTCTGCCTTTAAGGCTGCAACATCTACATTACTTGGACATTCGCTTGCGCACGCTTTACAGCTCAAACACAAGTCGAAAACCTCCTTTAATTCTGGATGATCGAATTTGTTTTCTTTCTCCGATTGTGTCAAAAATTCACGCAATGCATTTGCTCTCGCTCGTGTTGTATCTTTTTCGTTTTTGGTAGCTCGGTAACTTGGACACATCGTTCCTGAAAACGAAGCTGGTTTTCTACAATCGCCTGAGCCATTGCACTTTTCCGCCGCACGCAAAATTCCTTGATTGTCCGAAAAGTCAAAAAATGTTTCTATTTCAGGTTCTTTTCTATCAATTTCATAACGTAAAAACGTATCCATTTTTGCCGCATCTACTATTTTTCCAGGATTAAAGATGTTCTTCGGGTCAAAAACCTGCTTTACATCTTTCAATAATTCATAGTTTTTCTCGCCTATCATAATCGGAATAAACTCTGCTCTAACTATTCCGTCGCCATGTTCTCCACTGAATGAACCGTTGTATTTTTTGACCAATTTGGCAACATCACGCGTTATTTTTCGAAATAACACCACATCTTCTTTCTTTTTTAGATTCAATATTGGACGCAAATGCAATTCTCCTGCGCCAGCATGTGCATAATACACTGCTTTTTGCTCGTATTTTTTCATTAATTCGGAGAATTCCGCAATGTAATTTGATAAATCTTCCAAGGCAACCGCAGTATCTTCAATACATGCAACCGCTTTTTTATCGCCAATAATGTTTCCTAATAAGCCTAATCCTGCTTTTCGCAATTCCATCGCTTGCGCAATTTCGGTACCTTTTAAGGTTGGATTATGATAGCTTTTGCCTTCTTTTTCAAGTGAAACTATTAAATTATTGATTTGGTTTCTTAAATCTTCTTCCGTGTCTGATCGCAATTCTAGTAATAAAATCGCTTGCGGATCGCCTTTTACGAAGAATCTGTTTTTGGCTTGCGCCAGATTTGACTTAGTACAATCCAAAATAATTTTGTCCATCATTTCACAGGTGTACAAATTATGTTTCATTGTCAACGTAACCGATTGCAAACAAGCTTCTATACTTTCATAATGTGCTGCAACTACGCATTGGTATTTAGGTGGAAGTTCGTCTAATTGCAACGTAATTTTAGTTGTAAAAGCCAATGTTCCTTCGCTTCCAGAAAGTAATTTACACATATTAAACGTTTCGCCATTCTCTGTAAAAAGTTCTGATTGCAACAATTCATCAATCGCATAACCAGTATTTCTTCTGTGAATTTCGGCTTTTGGGAATTCAATTCGGATTCTAGCTTGATTATTTTTATCGATTAATGTTTCATATATTTTTTGATAAATTTCACCTTCAAGCGTATTCAATGCTCGTTTTTGATGAAATTCTTCTATGGTAATTTCGCCAAAAGTCACTTCACTTCCATCTGAAAGTAACACATCCATAGAAACTACTTTATCACGCGTAACACCATATTGTATGGAAGTTGTTCCAGATGAGTTGTTTCCGACCATTCCGCCAATCATACAGCGATTTGAAGTGGAAGTGTTTGGTCCAAAAAATAATCCTAGTGGTTGTAGGTTTGCGTTTAATTCATCACGTACAACGCCAGCTTCAACAGTAACGGTTTTTTCTGTTTGATTGATGTCTAAAATTCGAGTGGAATGTTTTGAAACATCAACTACAATTCCTTCGCCAACACATTGTCCTGCAAGTGAAGTTCCTGCAGTTCTCGGAATGAGCGAGGTTCCGTGTTCATTCGCGAAAGCAATCAATAATTTTAAATCAGCATTATTTTTCGGATATGCAACGGCTAACGGAAGTTTTCGATATACGGAAGCGTCTGTAGCATAGAGAATTCTGTGTAAATCATCATAAAAAATAGTTCCTTCGAAGCTGTTTTTTAGTTTTTCTAATTTGGCTTTCATCCTACTGATTTGAGTACTTTTTGTAATTTTTTTAGCAATATAAACTTATTTTTTCAGTTATAATACTAGAATTAAAAAGACTATAATTTTAAAACATAAACACATGAAAAAGTTAGTTATTTTGAGTTTTTTATTTTTTGGATATGTTACTACTGCACAAGAAATATCTGATAATGCTATCGGATTACGAATTGGTGGAAATAATGGATTTGGCACCGAAATTTCATATCAGCGCGCATTGGGAAATACAAACCGATTAGAACTCGATTTGGGTTGGAAAGATAGCGACGAATATGACGCGTATAAGTTAACAGGATTGTATCAATGGGTTTGGAATATTGATGGCGGATTTAATTGGTTTGCTGGTGCTGGCGGCGGACTTGGCACTTGGAATAGCAACCAAAACGAAACAAATGACGGCTTTTACGGCTTTTTTGCAGGCGATATTGGTATTGAATATAATTTTGATTTTCCACTTCTAGTTTCGCTAGATTTTAGACCCGAAATTGGTTTTGAAAAAGGCTTTAATAATGATCTGGATTTTGATTTAGCTTTAGGTGTGCGTTATCAGTTTTAAATGCATACCATTTACCATTTGATTTTACTGTATTAAAATACCCTTTTTTCCTTTCTTCTTTACTAAAAAAAAGAAACAGCAATTAAGGCTATGCTTTCGTTTTTTAACTCGAATAAAGAAAAAAATCATCATTTTCTTTTACATTAGATTCAAACTACAAATGGTATTACTAGGGAAATTCTTCTCATTTGGTTAAATTTGCGCGTTTAACTATTAAAATTATTGACTAAAAATGTATACAAACATGAAAAAAGTATTTTTAATGGCAGGTATTGCCAGTCTGTTACTATTTACTTCTTGTGGAGAACAATCTCAATCTAACGGAAGTGGATATACTATAGAAACTACTATTAATGGTATTCCTGATGGCGTACGTGCATTTTTGAGAGTTCCGAATGATAAAGGACAGCCTGTACCAAAAGATACTGCAATTGTACAAGGTGGAAAGTTTATTTTTACTGGGAAAACTGAGTTTCCGCAAATGGGTTTTGTGTATGTGAATGGTGCGCCAGGAAATTATACGTTGATATTAGAAAATAGCGATATTAAAGTAGAAGCTTATAAAGATAGTTTACCGAAAGCAAAAGTTTCTGGTGGAAAGCACAATAAAGAATATGTGAATTTTATTGAAGATTCTAAAATATTATCTGGTAAAATGCAGAAAGCTAGAGAACGCTATGCTGTTCTTGTTAAAGCGAAAGATACCGCTTCAGTAGCAATGGTTAGAAAGCAACTTTCAGATTTAGAGAAAGAAGCAATTGGGTATCAAGAGCAATATGTAATAGAGCATCCAGATTCTTATATTTCTGTATTGTTGGTGAATCGTATGTTGCAGAATAAGTTGACAACAGCGCCAAAAGCCAAAGTGTTTTATGATGGACTTCCTAGTGACATGAAGAAAACCAAAGTAGCAGAAGATTTATTTATTAAAATTACGGAACTGTTAAGAGCTGCTGTTGGTTCGGTTGCGACAAATTTTACCGCGCCAAACCCTGAAGGGAAAAATATTTCTTTGAATGATATTAAAGGAAAAGTAACCGTTATTGATTTTTGGGCTGCTTGGTGTAGACCTTGCCGTATAGAGAATCCGAATGTGGTAAATATTTATAATAAGTATCATGCTGACGGATTGGAAATTATTGGTGTTTCATTAGATGGTCGTCCAAATCAGAAAAACGCTAAGGAAGATTGGATTCGCGCTATTGAGCAAGATGGATTGCCTTGGCATCAAGTTTCGAATTTGGCTGGTTTTAGAGATGGAATTGCACGTACTTATAATATACGTTCTATTCCTGCAACATTTATTTTAGATGAAACAGGAACTATTGTTGCGAAAAATTTACGTGGAGCGCAATTGGAAGCTAAGATTGTGGAATTGCTTGGGAAGTAGTTTATGAGTTTATGAGTTTATGAGTTTATGAGTTTATGAGTTTATGAGTTTATGAGTTTATGAGTTTATGAGTTTATGAGTTTATGAGTTTATGAGTTTATGAGTTTATGAGAAAATAATTTTTTTGATCGACAAAACATCATTTCAGGTGAAATTTTGGAAGATTTTTGTACTTCGATAAACTCAGCACAACTATCGAGAAATACTTTTTAGTTCGAAAGATTCTCGACTGCTCTCAAATTGACATTTAAAATTTAGCATTCAGCATTTAAAATTTAAAAACTGATTTTCAGCAAGTTACTTTTTTAACTAAAAAAACGTTTATTTTTTATTTGCATGGTTCAAAAAGTATAGTATATTTGCAACCGATTTAAAGCAAATCAAACACGTTGGGGAGATACTCAAGCGGCCAACGAGGGCAGACTGTAAATCTGCTGACTACGTCTTCGCAGGTTCGAATCCTGCTCTCCCCACGAAACTAAAAAACCGATCAAATTTGATCGGTTTTTTTTGGTTTTATATGTTTTTTAGAAATTTAAATCTTTCCCATTTTATTCATCACAAATAATACAACAATCGGAATTCCAATAGCAATTACAGTTAATGTGCTTTGGTATAATAGTTCAGGTTTTAGTAGTAACGTAATAACAAATCCCGCGACAGCGCCACCAAAATGCGCATCATGTCCAATATTTCCTGTTCTATTTTTCATTCCATAAATAGAATATAATAAATACCCAATAGCAAATACGTATCCTGGAATGATAAAATTAATCATCATCGTTGGACGCAATAATACTGCCGAGAATAGAATTCCCGAAACTGCGCCACTTGCGCCTAACGCGCTGTAATGATGTTCATCTTTGTGAAAATAGAACGAAAATAAACTTCCTAAGAGTAAACTTCCTAAATAGATTAATAGAAAATAAGTTGCGCCTAAAAAGTAAACTACGGTATCTGCAAAGAAAAATAGCGTAATCATATTGAAAGCTAAATGTTGCATGTCTGCATGCAAAAAAGCAGACGTAATCATTCGGATATGTTCTCCACGATGAATTGCGCCAATGTTAAATATATATTTACTTCGGAATGCATAATCATTAAACCCTTTGAGTGATACCAAAACGTTTGCTACAATTACTCCAATAGTTACGAGTTCTAAATTCATCTTAAAATTGCCTGTGTTAATTTTTCAAATATAGCTATATTTGTCAAAATTTAGTACACTTATGCAGCTTATCGCGTTCATTATTATATATCCAATTCTATGGTTGATTTCCATTCTTCCATTTCGCTTGTTGTATCTGTTTTCGGATTTTTGTTATCTGCTTGTATATTATGTTGTCGGATATAGAAAGAAGGTTGTACGCGGAAATTTATTGTTAGTTTTTCCTGAAAAGAGCGATGCCGAACGCTTGAAGATTGAAAAGAAATTTTACCATCATTTGTGTGATATGTTTCTGGAAATGATCAAATCATTGACAATTTCGGATGCTCAATTGCGAAAGCGTTTCGTTTTTCCAAATGTTGAAGTGATAAACGAATACGAGAAAAAAGGACAAAGTATCATTTTAATTTCTGGGCATTATGCCAATTGGGAATGGATGAATATTATGAAGGAATATGTTTCGCTACGCGGATATGGAGTTTATAAGAAGCTGACAAACAAATACTTTGATAAGTTAGTGCGTGATATTCGCGAGAAGCGAAATTCTACTTTAATTACTACAAAAAATACGTTTAAAACGATTAGACAGAATCAAAATAATAATCTGCTCGCTATTTATTATATGGTAAGTGATCAATCGCCAAAGCCATTGCCAAATTATTATTGGACAGATTTTATGAATATTACAGTTCCATGTTTTAACGGTTCGGAAGTATTGGCTCGTAAAGTAGATATGCCTTTTATTTATTTTAAGATTGAAAAAGTAAAGCGCGGACATTACCAAGGAACTTTTATTCCATTAACTCCAAAAGGAATTAAAAATTATCCTTTAAACGAACCTACTGAATTGTTTTACAGAGAATTAGAAAAGCAATTATACGAAGCTCCAGAATATTATTATTGGGTTCATAAACGTTGGAAACACAGAGATAAAGTGCCGCCTGAGTATCAGAAAAAAGAAAAATAAACTATACTATTCTACCTTCTTTCAAAGCTTTACTATCTAACCAAGCTCCAATAGCAACTCCAATTGCTAAACCTATTGATAAGCCTAACGCAATATTTCCAAAAGCTACGCCAAATGAAATTCCTAGCGCCATTCCAAAAGCCAACCAAATGCCTATATAATATCCTTTGTGAACTAATTTGTGCTTGATTGTAGCCGTATTTTTAATTTTATTTTTCTTCTTTAAGAAATCGCGCCGAAGCTCTTTATCTTCAAATCCTGTTGAGGTTGGAATTGCCGCAACCAATGCATCCATTTGTTTTTGAAAAACGATTAATGTTTCTGGAGAAGCCGCATGCGTTGCCATTTTTTCTACCAATCGCTTGAGATAATCTGTTTCAACTTTTTTATGAAGTGTCTCGTCAAATGAAGTTGTTTTATCTTCAATGGTACGAATCGTTGATTTTTTCCAAACTGTATAGGTACTTTCCATAGCGGTTTTATTTAGTAGGTTCAATAAAATAAGTAGCGTGTTTACGTATTTCGTTACAACTAATATACTAAACTATCTTATTGTCAGACGTATATAATCCGAAATGCTTTTGAGTTAATTTTTAAATTAACACAGTCAACACTGTTTATACTTCATTTATAGTTTTGTATTGAACTTTAAAAAAACAAATCATGTCAATTTTAACTATTATCTTAACAATTATTTTTCCACCTTTAGCAGTAGGTTTAAAACACGGAATGAGTGGTACATTATTAGTCAATATCTTATTAACTCTTTTAGGATGGTTGCCAGGTGTAATTCACGCATTCATCGTAAACAAGGAAAGCTAACCCATGTCTATATTCCAGTTCATTTCAAGACTTATTGATGATGAAGATCCTGTAATTATTATGCCTTTTGGCGGTTATGCGAACAGTGAAAAAATCTACGCACAAGCACGCGTTTTGGAAGATGAAGGCATCACGCATTCCCAAGAAGACAGTTTTATTAAAAATCTTTACAATTCGTACAAACGATTTGAAACCGATGAGTCTGAAAATGAAATTGTTAAAGTATCTATTGATACTGAAGTCATTATGTTGAATTCTGACAAAGAAGGCTATGTGTATTTAGATGCAAATCACGCTATTAAACGCAATAACAAAGCAGTTACAGAATGGCTTCCTGTTACATATGAATTGATTCAGGACGAAAAATCTATATATAAAATAGAAGATCATATTATGTTTCCGAGTACGGAAGCTTCGTTTGGAGTTATTTCAGATATGGATGACACCGTAATTGATACTGGTTTATCTTCTACATTTAAATGGAAAGTAATCATCAATTCTTTTTTCAAACATAGTAATAACAGATTGCCGCTACAAGGCGCACAAGAATTTTATACTTTGTTACAAAAAGGTCCAGATGGTAAGCGCGACAATCCATTTTTTTATCTGTCTAATAGTCCGTGGAATCTACATGAGTATTTGATTGATTTCTTGAAATTTTATAATTTCCCAAAAGGAATATTATTATTGCGCGATATAGGTTTTGAAAACGTAAAAAAAGACACCTTTCAAGAACGGAATAAATATGTGAAAATATCGCATATAATTAGTACATATCCTACTTTACCATTCATACTAATTGGCGATGCCGCAGATTTAGATCACGATATCTACATTGAAATTGCGCGAAAATTTCCGAATCGGATTCAAGCAATTTACATACGTACTGTTGCCAATAAAGGCAAAATGATCGCAGTTAAAAGCATTATTGAATCTATCACAGATGTCAATGTAGTACTGATTGAAACTACAGATGAAGCCATTGCGCATGCTAAAAAACATCAATTCATACAATAATCATGAAAAAACCGCTTCGCATACTTATTGTTGTTTTTGTAGCTATAATAGTATTAGTTTACTTACGCATTGCTAACTCTAAAAAAACTTTTGAAACTTGTACAATTCATAACATCAGTGAGCTTAGCGAGACTAATTTCAAAAAGCACAAAACTGTTTTAGTTAGTGCCAGCACGTTGTATGAATCTGATATGTTTAAAACATTATTACAGGGCGAAAATTACCGCGATGCATGGAAAGCAAAAGTAGAATTACCAATCGTATTTTTGGACACACTTTTTGGTGGCGTTGAAATTATTAAAGAAGGTGGCGGAAAACAAACACATTCATTACGGCTAAAAAGTAAAAAAGATGGCATCATGTACAGTATGAGAAGCATCAACAAGAATCCTGAAAAATTAGTTCCAGAATTTGCCAAAACGTTAGGCTTAGAAAATATTATTATGGACGGGATTTCGTCACAACATCCGTATGCATCGCCTGTAGTTGCTAGACTTTCAGAAAGTATCAATGTACCGAACACCAATCCGAAAGCTGTATTTATTCCGAAACAGAAAACTCTAGAAAATTACAATGATAAATTCGGCAATCGTCTATTCATGATCGAATATGAAACAAAAGGCGACGTTAATTGGACAAACTACGAAAACGTTACAAAAATAGTAGACACAGAAGATTTACAAGAACTAAAAATGGAACTGAACGATAGCTTACAAATTGATAAAGCTAGTTTGGTACGCGCTCGCCTATTCGACTTGGTAATTGGCGATTGGGACAGACACACTAAACAATGGGGTTGGGCAATTGTTAAAAATGAATTCGACTACAAAGCATATCCAATTCCTGGAGATAGAGACAATGCTTTTTTCAAAACTAGCGGATTAATTCCGAGTATTTTGACTAACGAAAATGTAATTGAAGAATTACGTCCGTTTGAAAACGATATTGAATATATGGAAGGACTGATTTATGATTTCGATATATATTTTCTTCACAATACACCTGAAACTATTTTTATTGAGCAAGCAAACTACATCCAAACGCACTTAACAGATAATGACATTGAAAACGCTTTGCGCTATTGGAATGACGATTTATACAATCTGCATGCGAAAGATATTGCCTCTAAAATAAAAGCGCGGCGTGATAACCTTCTAGAATATGCAAAAGAATTTAAACGTGTATTAGATACCAAACCACTACTTGAAAATCCACTAAAAGGAAGTGAACGCGAAGATGTGAGCGCAGAAAAATTGAAATGTTTTGAATGTTGATTTTTTGGGTATTAGGTATTAGGTATTAGGTATTAGGTATTAGGTATTAGGTATTAGGTATTAGGTATTAGGTATTAGGTATTAGGTAAAATAATTCAACTTATTGATAATCAATAGTATACAGTTTATTTATTTTAAAAATTATTGATGTTACACAAATTATACTAACTAAAAAAGCCATCCAATTGGACAGCTTTTCTTTCTATATTTTGATTCTATTTTTACAAATTTGTAATTGCTTTAATTTCGTTTATCACACGTTGCGCCAAATCATCCGCTTCTTTTTGTGATTTTGCTTCTGTATAAATTCTAATAATTGGTTCTGTGTTTGACTTGCGTAAATGAACCCAGTTTGTTGGAAAATCAATTTTTACACCATCAATCGTAGAAACATCTTCGTTTGCATACTTTTCAGCCATTGCTTTTAAAATTCCATCAACATCTAATTGTGGCGTTAATTGAATTTTATTTTTACTCATAAAGTAACTTGGATAACTATCACGCAATTCGCGAACGGTCATTTTTTTCTCTGCCAAATGTGTCAAAAATAAAGCAACGCCAACCAACGAGTCTCTTCCGTAATGTGATTCAGGATAAATGATTCCTCCATTTCCTTCTCCACCAATAACAGCCTTGTTTTTTTTCATCAATGTAACTACATTCACTTCTCCAACTGCACTTGCTTGGTACATTCCGCCATGTTTCTCTGTCACATCGCGCAAAGCTCTTGAAGATGATAAATTAGAAACTGAATTTCCTTTCGTTTTACCCAATACGTAATCTGCGCAAGCAACCAAGGTATATTCTTCGCCAAACATTTCGCCATCATCACAAATAAATGCCAAACGATCTACATCTGGATCAACCACTACGCCTAAATCTGCTTTTTCTTTGACAACCAATTCGGAAATATCCGTTAAATGCTCTTTTAACGGTTCTGGATTGTGTGGAAAATGTCCTGTTGGATCACAATATAACTCTACAACCTCAACATTTAACGCACGTAATAATCTCGGAATTGCAATTCCTCCTGTAGAATTCACACCATCAACAACCACTTTAAAATTTGCTTGTTTTATAGCTTCTACATCAACTAACGCAAGATTTAATACTTCATCAATATGAATATCAATATATGAATCATTTCGTGTTACGCTTCCTAAATCGTCTACTTCAGCAAAGTCAAATGCGTCACTTTCTGCGATTTCTAAGATTTTTGCGCCATCTGCACCATTTAAAAATTCTCCTTTATGGTTTAGCAATTTCAACGCATTCCATTGTTTTGGATTGTGACTTGCCGTCAAAATAATTCCGCCATCTGCTTTTTCCAACGGAACAGCAATTTCTACTGTTGGCGTCGTTGACAAATCTAAATCGATAACGTCAATTCCTAAGCCAACTAAGGTGTTTACTACTAAACTCTGAATCATTGCTCCCGAAATTCTGGCATCTCTACCAATAACTACCGTAAGTTTTGATTTGTTGTATTCGTTTTTCAACCAAGTTCCGTACGCACTTGCAAATTTTACAGCATCAATTGGTGTTAAATTATCACCAACTTTTCCTCCAATAGTTCCACGAATTCCTGAAATTGATTTGATTAATGTCATAATATGTTATCTAAATTTATTTTTTAATTTTAAAAACGGCTTTTCAAAATAGGTATATGAAAAGTGCGAAACTACTATAGTTATCCCCAAAACTAATACATATGAAAGCAAAATAATAGCCAAATCTGGCAGTTGTATTTTAGCAATCAATTTGAGCATTACAAAACCTACTAATTGCATAACCAATGCATGATACATGTAAATTCCGTACGAAATGTTTCCTAAATAATTCAAAAAGGAATTTCGAATGTTAAGTATTGGATCATAACTCAGCGTCAATATTACAAAACTAAATAATACCATACTTATAAAGTGGTATAAATTTAGGTTCATTCCTTTGAGAATATTGGTGCAAAAATACAATACAAAAAGTAACAAAATCAATACTTTACCATATTTATGAATCATATTTCCAATTTTATATTTTTCATGAAGAATCGCTATTAATCCACCTGCGGAGAAATAAAAATATAAAAAGTCAAATCTTTGTAAAAACGGAAATAGATTGCTCGCAAAAACAGCAAAATATACAATGGTAAATAGGATGAAAAATTTGATGAAAAATTGCTTGTTGAGAAACGCCAATGTTGGCGCAATTAACAGATAAAATTGCTCTTCAATTCCGATAGACCACAAAATTTCAATTGCGCCGCCCGGACTATACAAACCTGACGCTACATTTGGCAAGAAAAAAGTGTACAATAATAGTGCATTTACCAAGTCATAATCAGTATCATACGGAATTCCCATGTACGACAAAACAACGTTGTAATACAGGAAACCAACAATCATAATTAAAAAATACAACGGATAAATGCGCAATATTCTACGAATGTAAAAGTTTTTAATGTCGATTTTCCCTTTGTGTTCTCGCTCTCTGTACAACAATCGAATGATTAAGAATCCGCTCAATACGAAGAAAACATATACCGCTTCTGTTCCTCTATGAAATATAGGAAATTCATCAAAAAAAGGCATATTTCTGTTTCTGAAAAACTGAGGAATATGAAAAATCATTACGATAAACGCAAGGAAAAAACGTAATGGGTTTAGATTTGGAAGTCTCAAAAATATTTTTTTACAAATATAGTATTCTTAGAAAAATATTCTCATTAAATTTAACAAATGAACTTCTTAGCACATATTTACCTTTCACACGACGATGATGAAATAAAAATCGGCAATTTTATTGCGGACAGTATTCGTGGAAAAAAATACATGGAATATCCGCCACAAATTCAGCGTGGTATTCTATTGCACAGAAATATTGATACCTTTACGGACGCGCATCCAACTGTGCGACTCAGCACGAAACGTTTGCACGCAAATTACAGTCATTACAGTGGCGTAATTGTAGATATTTTATACGATCATTTTTTGGCGAAAAACTGGAAAAACTATTCCGATATTCCGCTTGAAACGTATGTAGACGATTTTTATCATTTGTTAGAAGATAATTATGAAACGCTTCCGCTGAATGTACAACGGCTGCTTCCACATATGATTCAGGACAATTGGTTGCTCAGTTATGCTTCTATTGAAGGAATTACAAAGGTATTGGAAGGCATGAATAAGAGAACTCAAAACCGATCCAGAATGAATTTGGCAGTTGTAGAGCTTCAAGAATTTTATGATGAGTTTGAAGCAGAATTCACTTCGTTTTTTAAGGAATTGACTGAATTTTCAAAACAAAAACTAAACGAGCTACAAAAGAAAACATTTTAAGAATATGATGAAAAATATACTATATATCGGAATTGCTTGTTTGTTATTCTTTTCCTGTAAAACAGAACAAAAATCAGCCAAAAAAGTAGCTGGTGTAATTTCAGAAAAAGCAATGGTTGTTTCGGCTCGTGAAGAAGTTTCAAATATTGGAAACTTGATTCTTCAAAAAGGCGGAAATGCTTTTGATGCAATGGTTGCCACCGAATTGGCTTTGGCAGTTGCGTATCCGTATGCAGGAAGTTTGGGCGGCGGCGGATTTATGGTATATCGTTTGGAAGATGGAACTATTGGCTCGTTAGATTATAGAGAAAAAGCGCCGTTTGCAGCTACAAAAAACATGTATATTGATTCTATTACTAAAGAAATTATTCCCGATAAAAGTACGCTTGGCGCAATGGCAGTTGGAATTCCAGGAAATATTGCGGGTATTTTTGCTGCACATGAAAAGTTTGGAAAATTACCAATGTCAGAGATTTTAAAACCTGTGATTGCATTGGCAGAAAAAGGTGTGATTGTCACCAAAAAGCAACAAGAACGCTTAGAAAAATATCGTGAAGAATTCCTAAAGGTGAATGATGCTGAGTTCTTTCTCGCGAAAGCGTGGAAAGCAAATGACACTATAAAACGAATACAATTAGCAAAAACCTTGAAACGCATTCAACTAAATGGACGCGATGAATTTTATAAAGGCGAAACCGCACAGATTTTAGTCGATTTTATGCAGAAATCTGGCGGAATTATGACACTAGAAGATTTAGCAAATTATGAAGCAAAATGGCGAACTCCAATTACATTTACGTATGACGATTTACGCGTAATTTCAATGGCACCACCATCTAGTGGAGGAATTTGCTTGGCAGAAATTATGAAAGCGATTGAACCGTATGATTTGGATAAATTTGGACATAATACGACAAAATCGATTCAATTGATTACAGAAGCAGAACGTCGCGCATACGCAGATCGAAGTTTCTTTTTGGGCGATCCTGATTTTGTCGAAATTCCAACAGAAACACTTTTAAGCGAAAGCTATATTAGAGAAAGAATGCAATCATTTTCTTTTGAAAAAGCAACACCTTCATCGGAAGTTTCGCACGGAACTATTGAGATTGTGGAAAGTGATGAAACCACGCATTATTCTATTGTAGATCAGTTTGGAAACGCAATTTCTGTCACAACTACGATAAATGGCGCGTATGGTTCTAAGCTGTTTTGTGAAGAATTAGGTTTCTTTTTGAATAATGAAATGGACGATTTTAGTTCAAAACCTGGCGAACCAAATATGTTTGGACTTATTGGCGCTGAGGCGAATAATATTGCACCCGAAAAACGCATGTTAAGTTCTATGACACCTACAATTTTGGAGAAAAATGGAAAGTTATATATGGTTGTCGGAACGCCTGGCGGATCTACGATTATTACGTCGGTTTTGCAAACAATTTTGAATGTCCATGAATATGATATGGGCATGCAAGAAGCGATTAATCAACCACGATTTCATCATCAATGGTTGCCCGATGTTATAAAGATGGAACCAATTGGATTTAGCGATGAATTACATGCAGAATTGACCAAACTAGGCTACACAATTGACGCCACTAATAGTCCTGTAATCGGAAAAGTAGAAGGAATTTTGGTTTTACCAGATGGAAAGTTAGAAGGTGGCGCTGATCCGCGTGGCGATGATAAAGCAGTTGGGTTTTGATGCTAGCTTCTAGCCTTTGGCTGTTAGATTGAAAATATGAAAAGCACCAAAAACTACTTTTATATTTCTTGGTGCTTTGTTTCTATTAATTATGAATTATTTTTCAGGTCCGTTTATCCAATCATTTTTTTTGATTTTTACTTCATCGGAGCCATGCTCCATATGGGAACTTATGAGTCCTAGATCATAATATTTGAATTTTCGCTCATTCGTCTCTATCATTCCTACTAACGTCCCATCATTCATCATGTATAACATAGTTATAGTATCAAAGTCTTTTCCAAAATCTCCACTTCTGTCAGCATGATCTAAAGAACTGTAAAGTCTGTTTAAATCATCATGTACAAATGTCCGCAGATAGAAACCACGATATTCTTTTGGGTTGATGCAGATATCATTATCTGAATAAAACTGAAATGTATAACCAGTTGTAATAAACTCATCATGCTTTTTAAAAGTAGCATTATAAGTTTTGAATGTGAGATTTTCCTTCTTTGCATCTCCTCCAGAAACCCAAGGTTTACCACTATTATATTTACATTCCATTTTTGCTTTTGGTAAGACTTTAAAATAGTATTTTTTGTTAGGAGAATAAATTTGTTCGTTTTCATACAACACATCATCTTCGAAAAGTGCATAGAGTATTAATCTTCGATCTCTATCCTTTTCGGCTTCTGAATTAATGTACAATACACTCTTACTAATGTATAAATTTTCTACATATCGTTGTGTAAATGTGAAATTTTCATTCTTATCATTCTTACTTTCAAGTATTAACCTTGCGTTGAGAATATGCAATTTATAAGCTTCACTTTCATTAGTCTTTTGAGCACTTCCTAGGTTTGCGTCCCATATTATTTTAGGAATTTTTCCAGGATGTGCAGCATTCAGTATTAAGTTTCCATTTTGTGTTAGTAATAAGTGTTTCGGATATTCTCTTTTGAGGTTTGTGTCATGAATGTATTCTCCTGGTAGTAGATAATCGTCTTTAAGCAATGACGTGAGAAATAAACGTCGTTGGCGGTATTTATTAATACCATATTTTTGAAAAATTTGAATAGTTCCGTCATCATCAAGCCATAATTTAATTATATTTTTTTGAGGAAATGAAAGAGAGAAAGTTTCTGCAAATTTTGGATTTATTGTATCTGAACAGAAATTAAAATTAAGTTCTCCTTTATCTAATGTTAGCGCTGCTTTAGCATTTTTAAGTGTAAGTTTATCTAAATGCATATAGTATCCTAAACTCCAAACAGTTTTTTTACTTTCAACATTTTCGATAATTAAATCATCCATGTCAAAATGTAGTTTATATTTTTTATTTGGAGAAAAGATTTCATCGCCAAGTTCAAAAATATTTTCTTTTGTTTTTATGTCGAATTTGAAGAAATTATCTAAATTAAAAGTTGATTTAATTTCACCTATTAAATCTGGCCATCCATATTGATAAGCTATTGAAACAAATTTATCATTTGCTCTTCGTTCAAGTTTAAAGTCAGTAGCGTTTTCATTTTTATTTTTTTGCCAAATAGTTTGACTAAAATTTAGTATTGTATCATTTATTTTTAACATGTCAATTTCTTCACCAACATTCTGGTGTACTTCGGCATGCACGTTAAAAGTATCTTTATAGTAGTTATAACTTTTACCTTTCCCAACATTAAAACCGCCTACATCAGTGAATAAAAATTCCAATTCATTTTTAAAGATGTATTCCTTATTATCGGAATTTTCTAGTTTATAAGAATAATTATATGGAACCGATTGTACTAATCTTGGTTTTCCATTTTTGTCCATCAAGCTTATAGTATCATTATAGCTAAAACTAAGTTTTACGTCATTAAGCGTTGGTAAAAAGATTTGTCCAAAAGGTTGATCTCCAAAGTTAATCAGTTTTGATTCGCCCAAGTTTGCCGTAAAATACCTACTAAATGTTGGCTTTGTATCATCAAACTGATTTTCTACATCAAAGTTTACCCATTTTGGAATATGCTTTGCTTTGTCTTGAAATTTTAACGTACCATCGTAATTAACTTCAGCTAAACTGAAAGAATCTAAAAATGGAAGGCTATCATTTTGTGAGGCATTTTGATATTTGGAATATACTTGTAGATTATTTTTTCCAAGTACTAATAACTCTATTAGTTTTCCATGCATTTGCAAGGCAGTAATGAGTCCTTCATTATCACGTGTTTGCATTTTTATTAAATCATCTACAACATTTAGAAATAGACTTCTACTAGATTGTTTTAATGTTGGAATGCTGTTTGTTTCTATAAAACCGATAATTGCGTTATTCGTAAAATGTAGTTTCCTATATTGTGCATACGAACTTAAGACTCTATCAACATTATTAAATATTTTAATTAGTTTACCTAGCGTATCAACAAATTCTTCCTTTTTATTGCTTTTTATGATTTTGCTTAAAGCTCCACCTTGAAAACTTTCATGCAAGATGCTGTATTCTTTTGATGTAAAATCGTAATTACTTTCTCCTCCAGATATGATTAAAATCATCATTTTCTTTAAATCCTCAACAATTTTATCTCCTGCAATATAGGTGCCCGAATTTCCCTTTTGGAGCATATTACCGTAACTAGCATGTAAGTTATTAATTGAATCTGTAATGTTTTGAAGATGCTGATCTATTTCTTGTTCTTTGAGTTCATCTTTGATAAAGCTTTTTAAATCATCAAATTCACCTTTCATCTTGCTTTCCAATCCAATGATGAGTTGCTGTGTTTCTCCTTCTTTACGAATTATTAAGCTTGTATCTTCTAAAACTTTATTAAATCCGGTAACGACAATATTTTGAAGAATATGTATGTCTTCTTCTACATTTTTAATTTGTTTTGATAGCGCATCAAAAGGACTTGGTGGTTTTCCAAACATTGCTCCTAATAAGGAACCTGTCATTCCTTGTAAAAACGATCCTAATAATGGACCTCCAAAAGCCATTCCTAGTGCACTTAAAGCAACAGGTAGCATATCTTGTAATAATTTTTCACCTAATTTTTCAGCAGCTTTCCCTTTATCTTTCGCGTTAAAGACACCTATTATACCGCTTCCAATATCTTTTGCAGCAATGTTTCCTAAAGAAATGATGTTTCCATATAAAAACTCTTTTTGTTTTGATGGACTTAGTGTATTCCATTGTCCTTTTTTAAAGTAGTCTTTTACAAAGCTTTTATCTTCCGTTTTTTTTACTTCAAAAAGCTTTTTGTGAATTTCATTAACTTTTTTTAGCGTAGTAGCAGCAGTCATAGTGGTAAAGTCACTATGAAGCTTTTCCATCTCATTAATAAGTTCTTGAAATTCTTTATCATCTTCATTATTTAAAGAATCATTTTCTTTTATTTCATTTTTTGGTTTTGAAGGAATTTCAAAAAACATAAAATCATGCGAATAGTTTAGTGCATCTATATAATTGTTGAGTTCTGTATTGAAATCTTTTCTAAAATATTTGAATTTGGGAACAAAGATACCTTCTTTCTCTTCTACTTCTACTAATATACTTAGATAGTGTTCTATCTGTAATAAATTGACTCTTAGTATAGAAAAGAAGAATTTTTTGCGCTCTAAAAAGGTACGTTTGATATGATTTAAATAAATTACACCATCGTCTTCTTTCATTCTACTTTCCCAACCTGGACTCAAATCAAAATTGATACCACTAACATCAAACAACTTAGAAAATAGACTGCGACGTTTCTTCATAATTGCCTCTATAGCAACAGGTAATTCAATATTATTTAGAAAAAAATAATTATTTATTAACTTTTTAGCTTTGTCAATCGTATTGTCAGTTAAACAATTAAATAAATAGTAATACGCATCTTTTGATATCTCTAACCAAGTGTTTACTAATTTTTTATCATCTAAATCATTGAGTTTCTGAAATATTTCGAAATCTTTCTGATAAATGCTTACAACAGATTCCTTGTATTCTTCAATTTTCTTGTCTGTTTCGGCTTCATTATAACCTTGTGTATTTCTTAAATATGAATGATCTCGTTGTTCTAGATAATTAGAAACTTGTACAGAAATTTCTAAATGTGCATCTGCAAAATTTTTAATGTCTAGAAATGAACTGTTACTGTTTAAAAAATAGCTTTTAGGAAAATAGGGTTGCTCCTTATTTTGAGCAGTGGAATTAACACTCATAAAGTCAATTGGTATTTGATGGTTAATTCATCAATATATAAAAACCTCAACTATAATGAATGTTTTTTAGGTGAATACCAGTAAAATAATCGTTGAAATGAATATGAAAAATAAGTGTTTACTAAAGTTAAGAAAAAACTAGTATTAGCAAGTGAGTTTACAAACACAAAATTATATTCATTTATTTACAAATATCATTCATGAATAGTTTGACATGAAACAGTTTGAAATGAAAAAAGACTAATAATTTCTATTAATCTTTTTTCATTTCATTATTGTATTTGGTGCAACATTTTACATTTTTATAATTTTCTCCGTATTTACACCTTTTTCAGTACTGATTTTGACAAAATAAACACCTTGCGCTTGGTTTGAGATATCTAAGCTTACAGCATTGTTATTGTGTTTTTTACTCATTAATATACGTCCTTGTATATCATACAACACAATCTTTTTGATGTTGTTATTTGCTGTAATGTAAATATTATTTTTTGTCGGATTTGGATATAAAATAATACTATTATCAACTTCAAATTCTTGCGTACTTAGTATTGCAAATGTGGTTTGAGCGTTATTTGTCACGATAGGAAAGTTATAATCGAAAAATATACTTGCCTGATTGCTTACAACATCATTTTCAACCAATGTATTTTGTGATTTCATTTTCATTAGAATGTTTCCTTTTCCATCAATTGCTAAGTTTATATTTTGAAAAATGAAACGGACCATGTGATCGTTTATAGATACACTTGCTTCATGTGAAGTACTTAATAATTTAAGTGTGTTTATATCAAATTGCGTAGGATCAATGTCCATTTCGACAACAATATTTTGGGCAGAGAATGTTCCTGTATTTTCAAAGTTGATGATATAATGCAGATATTCTCCTATTTCATCTGGATCTACATTACTACCTTCAACACATGTTATATCATTCGGATCGTACGAACCAACTACGGTTTGTGTGTAACTGAATTGGTTATTTTCAGGTAATACATCGCCTGACAAAGGAGTTATCGTTGCCATATATATTAGTAGATCTCCGTTATTTACAGGCGGAGTTTCCATTGGAGAGTTTACATTTAATATGATATTAATACTTCTACTTTCAAAAGGTGCTAAATCTACATAATTCCAGTTTAGGTTTCCTGTTGTTTGAGAACTTGGCATTGTCGTACTACTTACAAAATCTAGAATAGCTTCATCATACGTAAAATCAACAACTCCAGATACTGTTTGATTTCCATTGTTTTTGTATGTAAGTAAATATTCAGCATCAAAACCTGGGCGCGCAAATGCAATTGGCGCAATTACAACTTCTACATCATTTTGTATTCCGTTTGCAGTGATGCAAAAATCTTGATTGAATACACTATTATTAATGCTCGAAAAACTTGTGCTGGCATTTACTGGAGTAATATTAAAAAATGTCGGGTTTTCTAACTCAGGTGTTATTGTAAAGTTTCCTGTAGTTGTATAATATGAATAATCGCCTGAGCTATTTGCAAAAATTGCATCTGTAGTTGATCCGTCACTTATATTTATTCGTGTGTATGGAAATATTAGATCATCAGTCCCGTTACAGCCATCATTGTTAACATCTAACGTTATGTTTCCTCCTATCGTATTGTAATTTGTATCATAAGGATCAGAACCCAGCGTAATTTCTAAGGCATTGTTAATATCATCATTGTCACAATTTGCATTTTGCCACATTACATTATCAGCATCAAATCCTGTATATCCAGCATTTTGTATAGGATCACAAGAATCATTATAATCTGTATCATCTAGGACTTCTTGTACATTTGAAATTCCATCACCATCAACATCAGTTGTAGCGGCCCCAACACAATTGCAATTTTCATCGATAAAATCTGATAAAGTTGACGCATTGCCATCATCACAACTATCTCCCATACCAATTGTTATGGAGACATTAAACGGATCACAATCAACATTGTTTAACGTTCCATCGCCATCGCAATCTTCTGTTAGGTAATCGCCAGTTTGTACTAAACTAATATCGCTTGAATTAAAATCACACGGATCTTCGGGATGGGTAGACATTCCCCCATTTGGAGGATTTTGCTCATCGCCATTTGTAACGCCGTCACCATCACAATCTGTGGTTGGGTCGGAAGTACAAACATCATTATCTATAATTGTAACAGTTCCGGTTGCAGCTGGATTTGATGTGTTTCCTGTTTGTACTATTCCGTATACTGTAAAATCTTCATCAGCTTCATCTTCTAAATCATCCAGAATTGGAATACTTAAACTTACTGAAGTTTGTCCTGCTGGAATTGCAATGAAAGGCACTGTATTTATATAGTCATTCGGACTAGCTGCTCCATCATCTATTAAATTGATGGAAACTATCGTATCAACAGCACTTGGATTCGTAATACTGAATTCTACAATAGCAGTTCCTGCACCTTCATTTACTATTTCATCACTTATGTTTAGTGTTGGTGTATCATTATCAGTGATTGTTATGGTACCACTTGCATTTCCACCAATTACATTTCCGCTAGTTGCTGTTCCGTAGACAGTGAAGTCTTCCGTTGGTTCTCCTATATTGTCATCCACAATAGGAATATTTACATATACAGTATTCTGTAATGCAGGAATTGTTACCGTTACAGTCGTAGTTATATAATCATCAGGATTAGTAGCACTATTATCAACCGTTGTAATACTTATTACTGTATCAAAAGCACTTACTCCATAAATACTTACAGGAACATTAGCTGTTCCTGCATCCTCATTAACGGTTACATCACCAACATCTATTGATGAGTCGTCTTGGTCTATCAGACTAATTGTACCGCTTGCACTGCTATTGGTTGTATTACCGCTAATTACAGTAGCATTTACCGTAAAATTTTCATTTATCTCTCCACTTATAGTATCATCTACGATATAAACCATTATTTGTGTTGATGTTTGCCCTGCCGGAATCGTTACAGTAGTATTTACAGCTGTATAATCGTTTGGACTTATTGCAGTACCATCTGCAGTAGTAATATTTAAAACTATATCCGCGCTATCTGGAACATCTATATGTATTGGTACTGTGATAGTTCCGTCAGATTCCCATACGGTCATATCGTCAATTATAACTTCAGAAATTAGTGAATTTTCTGTAACTGAAATTGTCTCTTTTTCTTTTAAATTAGTATTTTCACTAGCAAAACTGATGGAAGAAAAAATTAAAAAAATGTAAATTGGTAATTTTATTTTCATGGTTTAATGTTGTTTTTGGTTGATTGTTCCGTAAATATAGACAGATTATAGTTACAAAAAAACACCAAACAAAAATAAGAAGTGATTTTTGATTAGTATGTTAACATTCTAAAACTCATTTTCCACATTGAGCGAAGTCAAAATAAACTTTTAAACTCATAAACTCATAAACCAAAAAACTACTTCGATCTCGATCCTACAAACTGCTGCGAATTATTCTTAAACAACACATTAAACGTAGTCAAACTTCCGTAGATTCGTGTAATATATTGTTGCAAATCTATTTTTTCCTGATCGTCCAAATTGCTCGAATTTATCTTTTGTTCCATCACGCGAATGCGATCTCTAACCATGACAATCTTATGAAAAAAGCCGTCAATCGGAATTTCTTTGCCTTTCAAATTCGTGTCACCAGGTTCTAAAATTAAATTTCCACCTTTCCATTTATCTGCCATCGGAACAATTTCAGACACATCTGACCATTTTTTCAGCATATTTCGTAAAATGGTTTCAACTTCAAAAAAACTGACGCTATCTACTTCATCTTCAACAGTATCAATCACTTCAAAATCGCTGTCAATGTCAATAGTTTCCAATCCGTTTTCAATAAATGTGACCCAATAATGCTTTGAAGTTACGTTAGTTACGACGCCTAATCCGTATTCCGAGTGTTTAATTCTTGAGCCAATTCCTAAAATATTCATGTTTCGTTCGTATTTGCTAGTTAATTTCGTAAATTTAATATTTGAAAGTAAAAATAAACATCTAATACATATTTTGACTATATATTCTGTAAAAAATACAATTTTTCTTTTCGTTTTCTCTTTGATTTTTCTCGCTTGCGCGAAAGAACAAAAACGGACTCCAATTCAAACAAACGAACTTGCATTGCAAGAAGAAACAAACGTTCAAGAAAGCTTGATACATCCCGAAGAAAAAACCATTGAAACACGTTTCAACACACCAAAAAACTACACTCGGATTCCGCTTGAAGCAACTCATTTTGGAACGTATTTGCGAAACTTACCTTTAAAATCATTCAACAGCCCTGTAAAATATTTTGACGGGCGCGAAAAACCTAACAACAATGTCTACATTTCTGTAGTTGATATGGAAATCGGAACCCGCGATTTGCAACAATGCGCCGATGCAGTCATGCGATTACGTGGCGAATTTCTATTTGAACAAAAACGATTAAACGACATTCACTTTAACTTTCTATCGGACGGAAAACCGAGATATTTCAAAAAATACGCAAACGGCGATCATTCATATAAAAAATTTCGAAAATACATGAATTACATCTTCGCGTATGCGAACACAGCTTCCTTACGATTGGAATTAACAAGAGTAGTTGACATTAAAGATATTCAAGTAGGCGATGTATTTATTCAAAAAGGGAATCCTTTCGGACATGCTATTATTGTTGTAGATGTTGCAAAAAATGAACAAGGCGAAAAAATATTCATGCTAGCGCAAAGTTACATGCCAGCGCAGGAAACGCAGATCTTGGTCAATCGACAAAATTCACAATTAAGTCCTTGGTACAAAGCCGAAAAAGGCGAATTACACACGCCTGAATGGACATTTGAAAGTTCTGATTTAAGAAGATTTAAAGAGTAAATTTCATCAACCAAAAAAAAATCAAATTGATAAAAAAAATATTCAAAATTTTAGGGAAACTTGCCGTAGGAATTATTGTCATTCTATTGTTACTATTCACTTTTGTATATTTCAAGTACAATGAATCGTTACCAAAAGGTGTGGAAGGCGCAGAAGCAGATGCGTTAGCTACAAAAATGCTCGTAGCTTTAAAACATGAAGAATATAAAAATACACGTTATTTAAGTTGGACATTTCCTGGCGGACATCACTATGTTTGGGACAAAGATCAGCACAAAGTGGACGTTTCTTGGAGCAACACCAAAGTAAACTTAAATCTAAAACAACCAACTACAAGTCTTGTAACAATTGGCAAAAAAATGGTAGAAGGTAATAGTAAATCAAATGCTATTGAAAAAGCACTTTCATACTTTAACAATGACTCCTTTTGGTTGGTTGCACCTTACAAAGTATTTGACGAAGGCGTAACACGAAGTATTGTGACCAAAGAAAACGACGAAAAAGCATTACTTATTACCTACAATTCTGGTGGCACAACACCTGGCGATTCATACTTATGGACTTTTGATGAAAACGAAAAACCCAAAGGCTATCAAATGTGGGTGAGCATCATACCAATTGGCGGTTTATATGCTTCTTGGGACAATTGGGAAACGATGGAAAGTGGCATTCCATTAGCTACTTTACACACGTTATTAATTGTAGATTTGGACTTAAAAAACGTTAAAGCTTGGAATTAAATACTTGACAATCTGTTAAATTTTAACACAAATACCCCATAAATGTTAAAACTTCCCTGCCATTTATTAAAAAAGAATTAACTTTATCGCACTTTATATTAAACTAAAAAATCTTGAAATTATGAGAAAGAACTACTTTTTTATATTACTATTACTTCCCATCTTAGCATTTTCGCAAGGAAAATCTTTTTGGGAAAAAACTGATAACACTGGCTTTCAGCAGGAAGAGTTATTAGAAAGAAAATCCACTCCTATTGTATACGATGTCTATAACTTAGACATAAATAGCTTAAAACAACTATTAGCTGCGGCTCCTGACAGAGATTTAAATATTGGCTCAGAAATCGTTGTACAATTCCCAGTTGCAGAAGGAAAAATGGAAAACTTTGAAGTGTATAATGCTTCTGTAATGGAGCCAGCATTTGCTGCAAATCACCCAGAAATTCAATCATACGTTGGTGTAAGTAGAGAAAATACAGGAACTACTATTCGTTTTTCGACAACGGTTTTTGGTTTTCACGCAACAGTACACACAATTGGAAAAACATTCTACATTGATCCGTTAACAACTGATTTGCAAACATATGTAATGTATGCGAAAGAGAATTTATATTCAGATTTAGAAGAAAGAATTGGATGTCTTGTTGATGAATCAACAGAAGACAGAACAAGTGCTGATGCAGCTTTTACTCCTGAAAATGCAAATGATGGAATGTTAAGAACGTTCCGTTTAGCATTAGCTTGTACGCAAGAATATGCAAACTATCACATCAACGCTGCCGGACAAGCTGCGGCAACTGATGCTGTAAAAAGAGCTACTGTTTTATCGGCTATGAACGTAACTATGACAAGAGTAAATGGTGTTTTTGAAAGAGATATGTCGTTAACGATGACTTTAGTAGACAACTCAAGTATTATTTTTATAGCAGAAAATGATGGATATACTGATAGTGATGCTAGTATGTTAATCAATGAGAATCAAACAATTGTTGATGCAAATATTGGAACTGCAAACTACGATATCGGTCACGTATTTACTACTGGTGGAGGTGGATTAGCGGCTCGTGGAGGAATTTGCTATAGCAATGCAAAAGCAAGAGGAGTTACTGGATCTTCAAATCCAGTTGGTGATCCTTTTGATATTGACTTTGTAGCGCACGAAATGGGTCACCAATTTGGAGCGAACCATACTTTTAATGGTGGACAAGGTTCTTGTTCTGGTGGAAACAGAAGTTCTACAACTGCTGTTGAACCAGGAAGTGGAACAACAATTATGGCATATGCCGGAATTTGTGGTTCAGACAACGTACAAGGTAACAGTGACGATCACTTTCATCCAATTAGTATTGACGAAATGTGGACACGTATTACACCTCCCGGAGAACCAACTTGTTCTAGCAATGCGCCAAATGGAAACGTAGCGCCTGTTGTAAATGCTGGAGCTGACTTTACAATTCCTTACGGAACTGCTTTCACACTTAGTGGAACAGGAACTGACGTAAACGGAACAACATTATCATATGCTTGGGCACAAACGGATGTTGGTATTTCAACAAATGTACCTGACGCTACAAATACTACAGAGCCACAATTTAGATCATATTCTCCAAAAACAACTGGAGATCGTACATTCCCACAATTGAGTGATATCTTAAACAATAACTTAACTCCAGCTTGGGAAGTTGTTCCTAATGTTGCTAGAACAATGGACTTTGCATTAACAGTTAGAGACAATGGTTCGCCAAACGGTGGACAAACTAACAGAGATGACATGGTACTTACATTGGCAAATACTGGCCCTTTTAGAGTAACTGCACCAGACATGACAAACCAAAGTTTTGCAACTGGAGCAAGTACAACTATTACTTGGGATGTTGCTGGAACAACGGCTAACGGAATTAATACTTCAAATGTAAATATCTTATTATCTACTGATGGTGGGCAAAACTTTTCAATGTTAGAAGCAAACACTCCAAACGATGGTACACAAGCAGTTACGTTCCCAGATTCAACTTTTGAGCCTTATTGTAGACTTAAAATTGAAGCGGTTGGAAACGTGTTCTTTGCTATGTCAAAATCATTCTCTATTGGAGCAACAGTAACAGTTGTAGAAACTTGTAACACGTATACAACTGGACCAATTGCAACGCCAATTCCTGATGGTGGTGGAGCAAACGTACAAGGTTCTCCTGTTTTTATTCCCGTAACTGTTACGGAATCAACTCCAATTACTGATGTTAGAATTAGCGTAGATGTAACACACTCGTACATCGGAGATTTAATCATGCAATTACAAACGCCAAATGGTGGAGGTTTCTCAAATATTTGGAACAGAACTTGTAACGATGCGCAATATGGAAACATTGATATTACTTTTAAAGACGGTGAGCCAGCTATTATGTGTGCAAACCCAACAGTAGGTTTAGCGGCTCCTGCAAGTCCTATGACAGGATTTAATGGAAACGACCCTTCTGGAACTTGGAACTTAGTATTTGTTGATTTCTATAACGGAGATACAGGTGTTGTAAACGAATGGTCTGTGGAACTTTGTACAGAAACTACAACTGTAGTGTTAAGTAACGAAGAATTTGCTTTAGAAAACTTCGCATTATATCCTAATCCAAACAAAGGTGAGTTCTCATTATCATTTAACTCAACTTCTGGTGAAGATATTGATGTAAATGTATTTGATATCGCTGGAAGATTAGTTCACACTAAAAACTACAACGCAACAGCTGCATTCAATGAAAATATTTCATTAAACAATGTAAGTGCAGGTATGTATTTAATCACGGTAACTGACCAAGATAGAACAGTAACTAAGAAATTGATTGTTCAATAATCAAATTTCTCAATAATATAAAAAACTCCGAAGCTTTATGTTTCGGAGTTTTTTTTGTGAAACTCAGTTTTGAAAAGCCTTTTTAAATTGTAAGTTGAACTAATCTCACTGAAAAGTGAGATCTGCCTCAATATTTACGGAAGTATTTATGAATACACTATTTGAGTATACATATAATGTCTTAATTTGGATTTCTGACTACACAGGATTCACGTACAAAGAAATCAACATCATTATATGGTTTTTTCTAATACCACTTTCGTGGATGTTACTCTTAGATAGAATTTACAAGCAGAGAAAATGTACCATTATATTCTTAGGAATCAATATCGCTTCACTCCTATTCATTATAGATTTTACAAAATTCTGCAATTGGCTCTTTCAACAATCAGTTGATTTTTTGAATACATTCAATACTGTCGGAAGTAACTATGTAACTTCTTCTGTGGTAATTTGTGTGCTTATTCCAATAGTTATTTATGTAATTTTGATTTGGAAAGCGTTTTTTAGGAAAAGTAAGGAATAACAATTATTCTTGCTTTATAACTGCTTCTAAAATTCGTACCTTTGCGTTTTGCAAAAAACTATGACGAAATACGAAGAAAATATAGAAGTGCAAGGTGCCAGAGTTCACAACCTAAAGAACATTGATGTTACAATTCCGAGAGAGAAATTAGTAGTCATTACAGGACTTTCAGGAAGTGGAAAATCATCCTTAGCTTTTGATACCATTTATGCCGAAGGACAACGAAGATATATTGAAACATTTTCTGCGTATGCACGCCAATTTTTAGGCGGACTAGAACGACCTGATGTTGATAAAATTGATGGACTTTCGCCTGTAATTGCCATCGAACAAAAAACGACCAGTAAAAGTCCACGTTCAACCGTTGGAACAATTACTGAAATCTATGATTTTCTACGCTTACTTTTTGCAAGAGCTTCTGATGCATATAGTTACAATTCTGGCGAACAAATGGTCAGTTATAGTGACGAACAAATCAAAAATTTAATTCTAACCGATTTCAACGAAAAACGCGTCAACATTCTCGCGCCAGTAATTCGCTCACGTAAAGGACATTACCGCGAATTATTCGAAAATATTGCCAAACAAGGATTTGTAAAAGTGCGTGTTGATGGTGTTATTTTGGACATCGAAAAAGGAATGCGATTGGATCGCTACAAAACACACGAAATCGAAATCGTAATTGATAGATTAGTCATAAATGATGAAGTTGACAACGACAAACGATTAACGGAAACGATAAAAACGGCAATGTATCACGGAGATGATGTATTAATGGTCATTGATCAAGATGCGCCAAAAGAAGCACGTTATTTCAGTCGAAATCTCATGTGTCCTTCTTCTGGAATCTCGTATCCAAATCCTGAACCAAATACGTTTTCGTTCAATTCTCCGAAAGGAATGTGTCCAAATTGCAACGGATTGGGAACGTTATATGAAGTAAATGATGCGAAAGTAATTCCAGATCCAAAAGCAACAATCAAAGCTGGTGGAATTGCGCCTTTGGGCGATTATAAAAAGTCGTGGATTTTCAAACAATTGGAAATCATTGCGGAACGTTTCGACTTCAAACTAAACGATCCAATCAGCGAAATTCCAAAAGAAGCAATGGACGTTATTCTAAATGGCGGAAACGAAAAATTCTCCATTGTTAGCAAAACGTTAGGTGTAACGCGCGATTACAAAATTGATTTTGAAGGAATTGTAAGTTTCATCAAGCATCAATTCGAAGACAGCGAATCATCATCGATAAAACGTTGGGCAAAAAACTATATGGACAGAGTAAATTGTCCTGAATGTAAAGGTTCGCGCCTGCGCAAAGAATCATTATATTTTAAAGTCAATAAGAAGAATATTGCAGAATTAGCGGATATGGACATTGTCGAATTATCTACTTGGTTTAACGATTTAGACAAACATCTATCTGAAAAACAACGAAAAATAGCAACAGAAGTCGTAAAAGAAATTTCTACTCGATTGAGATTTTTATTAGATGTTGGTTTGAATTATCTCGCATTAAACAGAAGTTCAAAATCATTATCTGGTGGAGAAGCACAACGAATTCGACTTGCCACCCAAATTGGTTCACAATTAGTTGGTGTTTTATATATTTTAGATGAACCAAGTATTGGATTACACCAAAGAGACAACGAAAAACTAATCAATTCGCTTGAATCTTTACGTGATATTGGAAACTCTGTAATCGTCGTAGAACACGATAAAGACATGATAGAACGCGCCGATCACGTTATTGACATTGGTCCGCATGCAGGAAGACATGGCGGCGAAATTATCTCAGAAGGAACTCCACAAGAATTATTAAAACACGATACATTAACGGCTGCATATTTGAAT